>JAAFJK010000401.1 GCA_013298105.1 Cytophagales bacterium | reverse complement strand
CGGGCAGACTACAAAAATACACACTTTTCCACTATTACACATCTTACCCGCACAAAGGTAGGCAACAAAAAAGACTTTAGTAGCACGACTTTTCGCCTTTGGCGTAGCGGTCGCAGACCGCAGTGCCACTAAGTTGAAGTTAAAAACTTCAACTAACATACTTATTTTTAATTAGTTATACAGACCTCAATGAACTTTTTTTTACATTTTAGTCATACTTCAATGAACGCGGTTTGGTTCGGTTTTAGTTCGGCAGACTGTTGCTATC
This sequence comes from Cytophagales bacterium, assembly GCA_013298105.1. GTDB lineage: Bacteria > Bacteroidota > Bacteroidia > Cytophagales > Microscillaceae > RDXI01. The sequence goes on along the minus strand of JAAFJK010000401.1, from coordinate 5,591 downwards.
GCAACAGACAAGCCACAGGCTTGTAGTTATTTAGGCACAAGCCAAGAGGCTTGCGCCAGTATTGCAGAATATACACCTTGCCTACCCACACAGGTAGGCAAGGGCAGTTTAAAACTCTACCACTACAGTTGCTTTTTTAATGGCAGAGAATGATATATCGAGCGTTTCGGCTGTTTTTTTCTGCTTAGAAATTTCTATTTGTAGCACATCATCTTGGACAGCAAGTAACTTTCCTTGCACGATAACAGCATCTTTTCCATCATCTTCAGTAGGATTTGGCTCTATGCGGAGCGTTCTGCCAATATGTTGTGTGTATTGGCGCAAAACCGTCAAAGGTCTATCCACACCAGGCGAGGAAACTTCGAGCGTATAGGCATTGGGTATCAAATCCACCTCGTCTATGCGCTCACTTAGCCCGCGACTTACTTCCGCACACTTATCTATGCCAATGCCTTTGTCGCCATCAAGCAGAATCAGCAATTTGGCGGTGGGCTTTCGGGGTATGTATTGTACTTCTACTGCAAAGTGCGCCTCGCCCAAAAGCTGGGTAAGCCACTCGTTGATGGTATCTAAAATGGACATATATATATTCAGGTATTTTAAAGCAAAAAGGGTTGTCCGCCTCACGAACTACCCTTCTAAATTGTGTTGCAAAAATAGATAATTTTATTTTATTTTGCAAACGAAATAAAAAATATTTATTGGACTTCTTGGAGAAGGGCAGGGTTGAGGCATCAAAAATAGCACTTTTGCAAGAAGTCTATGGGTGTCTGCTAAAATCACAACTTGCCACCCAATATTTTTTGGTCATCAATCGCTCTATCAAGTGCAGTTACGATAGTTTCCAAATTTTGTACGCGGTCTTTTAGCTCAAGATTTTGGGCTAAGAGCTGTTTTAGTAACTGTCGTTCTTCGGTGGGCATAGTCTGCCCACTCTGTACGCGCAATTTCTCAATTTTGTAGTAGTATGAGCCTATAATGGCACTTAAAGGTACAGACATGATGATGCCCATGATGATAACAGGTTCCATAGAAAATAAAAACGGATTAAAACTTTATACAAACTACTATGCTTTACATAGTACCTTAATGCAAAAATAGTTTTTTTTTAGAAAAAAAACTATTTTCAAAAAAATATTTTTTAATTTTTAAAAAAGACTTAAAATAAAACACACAAATTTAGAGTTTTGTCATAATAAGGAACGAGTAAAAAATAACTTGAGAATATTTAGCCACGCTGTAAGCGTCTGTTATCGAGCTTTTACGCGGTTAGGCAATACCAACAGACGCTTACAGCGTGGCTTCGCGTGAGCGAAATTATCATGTTATTTTATTTTCATTCCTAAACAATACTTTTGAAGGCAATAACAAAACAATCAATTGAATGGTTGTAAATATTTAACTTAGAAAATATAAATAACTCCCATGGAAGACCTTATAAACGCGCTGAACGAAACACTTGCCCAGCTCGATTATGGCAAAAAACCTACAGAACTTTATGAGCCTATCCGATATATCATGGATTTGGGCGGAAAGCGTTTGCGCCCTTTGCTTACACTTCTTTCAGCCAAACTATATACGCCTGATACACAGCCTTTTATCTTGCCTGCCCTCGCGGTAGAGGTGTTTCATAACTTTACGCTGATGCATGACGACATCATGGACAAAGCCCCGCTCAGGCGCGGAAAACCTACGGTACATACACAATGGAACGAAAATATTGCGATTCTTTCGGGTGATGTGATGCTTGTGAAGGCGTATTCGCTTTTTTTGCATACGCCTGATGTGCATTTGCGCAAAGTGCTGATGCTTTTTAACCAATGTGCGGCTGAAGTCTGCGAAGGACAACAATGGGACATGAATTTTGAAAGCTGTGATACAGTTTCAGAAGCAGATTATATAGAGATGATTCGCCTCAAAACAGCCGTTTTGCTTGGCTTTGGTTTGGCACTTGGCGGAGTGCTGGCAGGTGCGCCCGAAAGCGATATTGAGCTACTGAAATCTATGGGCGAAAATATGGGCTTAGGTTTTCAGCTCAAAGATGATTTGCTTGATGTATTTGGTGATGCAGGCAAGGTAGGCAAGCAAGTGGGAGGGGACATATTGGCAAACAAAAAAACTTTCCTGCTTATTGAGGCTCTTGAGCGGGCGGTAGGCAAGGAAAAAGAAACGCTCATGTATTGGCTACAAGCAAAAGATTACTTGCCTGCCCAAAAAATACAAGCCGTCATGGACATATACCGCGCACTGGAAGTGGATAAGCTCGCAGAAGCAAAGATAAAAGCCTATTTTGACTTAAGTTATGCGCAGTTAGATGCACTTAAGGTGTCTGAAGCCCAAAAAACACCCTTGCGAGAGTTTATGGATTGGCTGATAGCAAGAGAACATTAAGAACAAGATGGGTATGCGGATAGTGCTGCGTGATGGGTTTACGATTTTAAAATAGACTTCTTGTTGATAGCACTTTCGCAAGAAGCCTATTATACTTTATTTTTCTTTCTATCCAAAAATGATACGTTTATTTTTTGTGGTGTGCGCTATAAGCGCAATAAGTACATATAGCCTACTTCAACCAAAAACCACCTTTTATCCAAAACACCAAGCCAGCATACGCGATACCAACACGCACAGCATGGCACAACTGCTGGCAGGTATGCCCATCAGCGCGGGGGGCTGGGAGTTGGTAGGCAAGGAAAGTGTCGTCAAAAAACATTATGCTGAGTTCGAAAAAGGTTGGAAAAACCTTACGGACAAGCGTTTGGATAAGATGCGCCTTTGGCAGAAGCAAGAACTTGCGGAATGGCGCACGAATACCTACAATCTTTTTTATCCTTTCAGTGGTCCCGACTTCTTGAATGCGTTTGAGCTTTTTCCGAATGCAGACAATTATGTGCTGTTTGGGCTGGAGCAAGTAGGCTCCTTGCCTACCCGCGAACAGATGAAGGGCTGGTATTTGGATAGTTATCTTACAGGTGTTCGGCAGGGACTTTCAGAGATATTCAGTCGAAATTATTTTATCACTTCACGTATGAGCGGTGCTTTGAACGCACAAGTCAAGGGCGTTTTGCCTATCATGGCGGTGTTTTTGGCGCGTACAGGCAACGAAATCTTGAACATTCAAAAAGTCTATTTGCAAAAAGATGGCAGAACCCTCGACCGCCCACTTACTGATAGCAAAGAAAATCTTTTTGCGGGTGTGCATATCATTTTTAAGAATCTAAGCAGGGAAATTACCCAGCATATTTATTATTTTGGGACAGATGTATCAGATGCGCCCCTTACCTACCGCACAGAGCTTTTGAAATTTATCAAAGATATGCCTCAAAAAGTTACGCTCGTGAAGTCGGCTTCGTATTTATTGCATACTGAAAGTTTTACGACCATCCGCAAACTGATTACAGAGGAGAGTATCGCTGTTTTGCAAGACGATACAGGCGTGCCGTACAAGTATTTCTTGCCTACCACGTGGGATTTGCAACTGTATGGCAAATATGCCAAGCCGATTGCCGACTTCAATTATGGTTATCAGCCAGACCTACAGGCAAAATTCACGAAAGATGCGGCGCAGGTAAAGGCTATCAATTTTACGTTTGGGTATCATTGGTGGACAGACAACAGCAGTATTTTGTATTTTAAAAGGAAATAAAAAAAGCCCTCCATGCAAGTTGGGGGCTTTTTTATTTAGTTGCAATCTTTGATACATTCGCCTTTGGTGTTGATTATTTTATATTTTTCGCCTATTTTTACTTCGGCTTGTCCATTCGTGAAGTGCGTACCATAGTTGTATTGTGGGGCTATGATTACCTGCCCATAGTTATTGATATAGCCTATTTTATCTCCTTTTTTGATACGCGCGATGCCCTCGTGGTATTCGCCAATGATGTCGCAGATGTGATTGCCTTGCTTGTCGATGTATATCGTTTCGCCTTCGGGTAGGCGAGCTTGCGCCAACCCTTTGAAAAATTTGTCAATAAATCTGTACTTCATGGGTATTATTTCCTTGCCTGCCTGCCCTATGTAGCCCACTTTGTCGCGTATTCTGATGCGAGCCATAGGAGGCTCTCCTGCCAAATCTTCGGCAAAGTCATATTGCAGTGCTACAGTTTCTTTGCCATAAGAGTCAATGTAGCCATACTTGCCTTCGTGAGATTTTACTAACGCAAGTCCGCCATGATAGTTACCCACAGAGGCGTACTTTGCCCTTGCCTCCTTGACTACTTCTGCCACATTTGGATTTGTAACCTCGGAAGGAATGATTTGTTTGGGTTCTTCTTTTTTGTTTTCGGCAGGTTCTTTTTTTGTAATGGGTTCTTCTATATGGCGTTTTTTGACTTCTTTCAAGTCTGTTTCTGAGGCATTGAAGCCTTTTTCGGTAGATAAATCTGTTTGCTCAACTTCTTTGGGGGTTGAGTAAGATTTTATATCAGGTTCTTTAGATATTTTTTCTGGCTTGTTTTCTTGTGAAGTAAGATTTTTTTCAGTTGCCTTTTCTTCTTGGGGCGTGCAACTTACAAACAAAAAATACGTAATGAATAAGAAATAAATAGTAAGGCGTATCATAGGCAGGCAGGCAAGTTTTCAAAAACTCTTACAAAGTTAGTTCCAAAACAAAAAATAAGCAATATTTTTGCTATAATTATTAAAAATAAAATAATTCTTATGAATATTGAAGTAATTTGCATCAATGACCAACATCGCCCAAACGAAGTGCCTACTACGCGCTGGATAAAAAAGGGGAACACTTACCACGTCATTGAAATATCCAAACTCAATGCACAGGGAGGTATCTATGGTTGTAAACTTGCCGAAATCAACAATGACGACCTTGTGCCGTACCAATACTTTCGCATCGACCGCTTTGCTGTTCCTATCACAGATAAAGTAAAAGACGAGCTTTTAGAGCAAATTGATATAAGTGATTTGGACGAGGTATTGCGCCCTCAAGAGGTAGAAGTCTAAAAAATCTTACATCTGTCCTCCAAAAAATAAAGTAACTTGAATTACAATAACCTCCTTAAAAAGTATATACCATTAGAATATCGTAAAAACATAAAATATATGTCGCATAATCAAATAAAAATATGGGTAATCGCATGGCTGTTGTATATGGTCATGCCACTACACCTCAAAGCTCAAATAGCCAATGAGGTAGCAGGCGCGGGTACATTTCATGACCTTACGGTAGGGGTTTGTGAGAATAAGCCCTTCTCTATTGTGGGGGCTACCGCTTCGGCTCAACCGATTCCGAACTGTAGTGCTACTATAGCTTCTATCTCTCACGATAGTTGGTTCAATTTTGTATCCAACCAAACAGGGATTCTTGCACTTAGTATCACGCCTACCGCAGGTTTTGGTCGCAACTTAGCCATCGCGGTCTATGATGGAGCTTCAAGTGCTACAAGTTTGCTTAATTGTGCCAACCGAATAGCTACTGCTGACTTGTCCACTGAAACTGTACTCATCAGCACTATAGCAAATAACAGCTATACTGTAAGGCTTATCAGCCTTACGGCAGGCGATTATGATGGGACTATTTCTATTTATCCAGGTCCAGAACCCCAGAGAGATTTGTGCTTGAATGCCGTATCTGT
>JAAFJK010000402.1 GCA_013298105.1 Cytophagales bacterium | reverse complement strand
CCCAGACGCACTGACCTTACAGCCTCCCATAAACTCATAGACTACAGTGTGCCTTCCCCCACCGAGTTGTGTGGGTGCGAAAGTAGCCGAAGGCACACCATTCACTTTGAAAACGCCCCCCGCAGGCATACCCATAAGCGCGAACGGAGGCGTATCACGGCAGTAGGCAGGCAAGAGTGCATCTATAGTAGGCGTAGGCAGGGTAGGAAAGATCTCCACCACGAGGTAGCGCACACTCCTACACGCCAAATCCGAAGGGTCTTCATAGACATAGCGCACCTCATGCTTGCCTACCCCCAGCGAGGCAGGCGCGAACTCTGTAGCAGGCAAAAACAAACCTACCTGCCCCTTGCGAATACTGAAGCTCCCGCCCGTAGGCGTAGCCATGAGCGGGACAGGGGCATCTGTGAGGCAGTAGGCACTCTGTAGCTGGGGCAGTGAGGCGAGCGGAGGAACTTTGCTGATGACCACCTGCCGACTGCTCACGGCTGTCAAGCCTACATTCGTGGGAGAGCTGGAGCTGAGGATAGTGGTAGTAAGCGTAACGTTGTAAGTCCCTACGGCACTGTAGCGATAACTGGGGCTTTTCTCTCTGTGGATAGAGGTAATGGGCGCATCATCACCAAAGTCCCAGAGATAGCCGAGCTGTCCATCACAAGCTACAGACTGATTCGTGAAGTTCGCGGCATTGCAGCTGACAGTACTGCTGAACTCCGAAGTGCTATTCGCGAGCTTCGCGGTGCCGCCCCACTTGATTTCAAAGCCTCCATTGAAACTACTATGGCTATTGATAAAAATATAATACAGCTCGCCCGGCAGTACCTCCATGTAGCGCACATACCCGAATCCACCATCATCCTCACTGGTCGCGCCTGCGGAGAGGTTCATGCCTGTTTTGTACCAGTTCGGGTGTCGAGGGTTCGCGTAGCTACACCTGAGAGGGCTGCCGAGGGTGTGGCAGGGCTTATTCGGTCCGAATATCGCAAAATCATAATTCACGCCCACGATAGGAAGTATGTCCATCGTAAGTGTCCCCCCTGCTTGTATTTTGATGGCGTACCATGCAGACATACTTTCTGGAGGTCCGCCACCACCACTTGTTTGAATACACCCGCTATAGTTGTTGAATTGTGGACCAAAGTCATTGATGCCTGGTCCGTTCAGGTTATCTTGAGTAAAAGCGGCATTGCCACATATCAGCTTGCCTGCCAAAAATACATTCAGACAGTCGTTGTTTTTAGGGGGTATTTGTGCCTTTGTATGGCTAAGACCTCCCAAGATACACAACACCCATAAAATTACTAATCTTATTCTCATGGCTTGATGAAGAAAAAGTGTTTTACAAAAATACGTAAAACTTCCTGAAAAGCGTATGCTTTTTAGGAAGTTATTTTTTTTGGTTGTTTGACAATTTTTGTGGAGAAGCATTTTTTGAGCAAGTTAGTAATTTAAGAAACGCCTTTTTTGCTCAATAGGATAGGGTTTTAAACCCTATCCTATTGAGCAAAAAAGGCTGCCACAAAAATTGACACTTTTCTTTTTAGGAGGCAAATGATACAGGAGTAGTGATGCTGTAAGCATCTCCTGTCGCTTTAGCACCGCGCAAAATACTGACAAGGGATTCTTACAGAATGGCTAAATTCCTATTGCCTCCTAAAGAGAAAAGTGTCCAAAAATTGTCAGACAACCCTTTCTATCAAAAAATGGCAGGCAAGGAACTTTCCTTGCCTGCCGTTAGGAACGAGTAAAAAATAAATTGAGAATATTTAGCCACGCTGTAAGCGTCTGTTATCGAGCTTTTACGCGGTTAGGCAATACCAACAGACGCTTACAGCGTGGCTTCGCGTGAGTGAAATTATCATGTTATTTTATTTTCATTCCTATTTTAGTGTTTTGGTAGGCAAGTTTAAATCCAAACTTACACAAAAACTCCCCTTTGGGGCTGGGGGCTAAATAGTTACCATTTTTTTATTAAAAATCTCAAAGAAATCAACGACTTGCTGAAGCAAGTTAAAAAATAAAACGGCAGGCAAGGAACTTTCCTTGCCTGCCTTTGTGTTTCCTTTTGAAGTAGAGGCGATTATTTGTGTTTTAATCTTCTCTGTTTGGTATTGTTCCCATTTTCAAAAACGAATGGACTTCTTGCGAAAGTGCTATTTTTGATACCTGAACCCTGCCCTTCCCCATTTTGGAGAAGGATTATAAATACTTTCGCAAGAAGTCCAATAAAATTAGAAACAAACGCCTCTATCCTTTGGGTAAGAGGCTTAAAATCGTAAATCCCACATGGAAGAGTTAGAACAGCCTTTATTTCAATACCAAGCAGACCCTGATGACGACTCGGAGTATCACCTCCAGCTCCGAAATCTAACCTTTGCAGACTATAGGGACTTTCAGGAATTGAGCGACCTTACCTACTCCAAAATGAATGATAGCTGGACAAAAGAACAGTTTGAACTATTGTTGAATACATTTTCGGAAGGGCAAATCTGTATTGAGGACAAGGGAAAAGTGGTGGCGGTGGCTCTCGCACTTATCGTGGACTATAGCAAGTATGGCGACAACCACACCTACCTGCAAATGGTGGACAATTACAAATTTACTACCCACGACTACAAAGGTACAGTCCTTTATGGCATAGATGTATTCGTACACCCCGAATACAGAGGTTTACGATTGGGCAGAAGGCTCTATGACGCTCGCAAAGAACTTTGCGAAAACCTTAACTTGAAGTCTATCATTGCGGGCGGACGCATACCCGGCTATAAGAAGTATGCAGGCGATATGAGTCCTCGCACTTACCTACTGAAAGTCAAAAACAAAGAAATACATGACAATGTGCTGAACTTTCAGCTAAGTAATGACTTCCAAGTCCGTAAAGTCCTGACCAACTATCACCCTGCAGACAAAGATTCGCTTTCGTATGCTTCGCTCCTTGAGTGGCGCAACATCTACTATGAACCAAACGAAAAGGGCAAGCAAGTCATTGGCAAAGAAAAATCTATCGTAAGGCTTGGCATAGTGCAATGGCAGATGCGCCCCGCAAATTTAGAGAACTTGATAAGCCAAGTAGAATATTTTACGGATACCATCAGTAGCTACAATGCAGACTTTTTGCTTTTACCTGAATTTTTTAATATGCCTCTGATGGGGCAATACAATCAACTCAGCACCGCAGATGCTATCCGCCGCCTCGCACAAGATACTGAAGAAATCCGCGAAAAAATCCTCGAATATGCTATTTCCTATAACATCAATATCATAGCAGGCAGTATGCCTGTCTATGAAAATGGCAATCTTTACAACGTTTCATACCTTTGCAGGCGCGATGGGACTTGGGACGAGCAGTACAAACTTCACCCCACGCCCTCTGAAGTACAAGATTATGGTATGCAGGGCGGTTATGACCTGAAAGTATTTGATACGGACGTAGGCAAGGTAGGGATTCTGATATGCTATGATGTGGAGTTCCCTGAATTGGCTCGCCTACTGGCAATGCAGGGCATGAAGATTTTATTTGTACCTTATCTTACCGATACACCCAACTCGTTCCACCGCGTAAAGCTGTGTGCGCAGGCAAGGGCGATAGAAAATGAATGTTATGTAGCCATAGGCGGAAGCGTAGGCAATCTACCACGCGTAAGCAATATGGGACTGCAATATGCACAATCAGCAGTATTTTCGCCTTCAGATTTTGCTTTTCCGAAAGATGGCATCATTTCTGAAGCTACTGCCAATACCGAAATGAGCATCATTGCAGACATCAACCTTGATTTGCTCAAAGAACTGCACGAGCAGGGAAGTGTCCAAAATCTAAAAGACCGCAGAAAAGACCTTTATCAACTTCGTTGGATAGGGGGGAGATAAGGAATGAAAATAAAATAACATGAGCTGTAAGCGTCTGTTGGTATTGCCTAACCGCGTAAAAGCTCGATAACAGACGCTTACAGCGTGGCTAAATATGCTCAAGTTATTTTTTACTCGTTCCTTATCACTCAAAAAAATACAGGAGGCATTTTATTTATTTTTCACTCCTTATTTAGTTCAAATTTAATATTTTAGTTTTGAATATATGTATAAAGAAATAACCGAATGCCGTATCAGTGGTAGCACCAATCTCATCAATGTCTTGTCGTTGGGTGAGCAACATTTGACGGGTGTTTTCCCTAAGTCAAAAGACGAAAAAATTACTAAGGGACCCGTAGATTTGGTATGGTGTCCTGACAGTGGCTTGTTGCAACTTAAGCAGTCCTACAGCATTGAGGAGATGTATGGCGATAACTATGGCTATCGTTCGGGCTTGAATGGCTCGATGGTGCGTCATTTGCAACACAAGGCAAACACGCTCATGCGTATGTTCCCGATGCAGGCAGGCGAGGTGGTCTTGGATATAGGTAGCAATGATGCGACTTCGCTCAAAACCTATCCCAATACACTGAAGCGTATCGGTATGGATCCTACAGGCAAAAAGTTTATACAATATTATGAAGATGGCCTCGAGCTAATTCCTGACTTTTTCTCCGCAGAAGCGTTCGTAAAAGTCTTTCCTACCTTGCGCCCGAAACTCATCACTTCTATAGCTATGTTCTATGATTTGGAAAGTCCTATGGCTTTTGTATCTGAAATAGAACAAATTTTGGCAGATGAAGGCGTTTGGCATTTTGAGCAAAGCTATATGCCTTCTATGCTTCGCACCAATTCTTATGACACGATTTGTCAAGAACATTTGGAGTTTTACTCTTTCAAAGTGGTAAAAGATATGCTAGAGAAATGTGGTTTGAAGGTAGTAGATGTGCAGATGAACGCCATCAATGGCGGAAGTTTTGCCGTAACAGCCGCCAAGAAAAATGCAAAATTGCGTCCTAACTATCCTGTGATTGATTGGCTTTTGGCAGAAGAACACAATATGGGCTTGAATACACCCAAACCTTTCCGCGACTTTGAAGAAAGAGTATTCAAACACAGGGAGAGTTTGTTGAAATTGATTGATAGTTTGGTGGCTGATGGCAAAAAAGTATTGGGTTATGGAGCCTCTACCAAAGGCAATGTATTGTTGCAGTTTTGTGGCATCACAGAAAAGCACTTGCCTGCCATAGCCGAAGTAAATCCTGATAAATATGGTTGCTTCACACCAGGTACGCATATTCCTATCATCTCAGAAGCGGAGGCAAGGGCAATGCAACCAGATTATTTCTTTGTGTTGCCTTGGCACTTCAAACACAGCATACTGGAGCGCGAAAAAGAATATATTGCCAATGGAGGCAAGTTTATTTTCCCTTTACCTGAAATAGAGATTATTTAACTTTAAAATCTAAAAAACATGGATTTTGCAGACGTAAAAAATGACATTGCCTTTCGCAAAATATTTGGCAATGAGCATAAAAAAGAAATACTCATTTCTTTCATTAATGCGGTCTTGAGGCTCGATGATACGAACTGTATCGTGGATTTGGAGATACTCAATCCCTATCAGCCCCCACGCATAGCGGGGCTAAAAGGTTCTATCATAGACATCAAAGCCAGAGATTTGAATAACAATTTTTATATTGTGGAGATGCAGGTGGCTAATAAAAAAGGCTGATACTAACGGATTGTGTGGTGTGTCCTAAAACCGTTCATAGAGCCTGCAATGAGCATATTTTGTAACCAATTTTGATGATATTTAAATCCATTAAGTTCCTCAAATCTACTATTTTTCCCGATTTTTTTGACAGTTTGTTTTTGAAAAGGCTTAAAATTATAAATCATTGCCCACGCCCTCATCTTTTGTTGTGCAGTAGCTAAATGCCCATGAAAGTAGCGAGTTTGGTATAAATATCTGTCTAAA
>JAAFJK010000011.1 GCA_013298105.1 Cytophagales bacterium | reverse complement strand
TTTGTGGCGGGTTCTATCGGACCTACCAGCAAAACGACTTCGCTCTCGCCTGATGTGAATAACCCTGGCTATCGTGCTGTAACGTTTGATGAATTGGTAGAAAGTTATACGGAGCAAATTCGCGGACTCGTAGATGGTGGCGCAGATTTGCTATTGGTAGAAACTATTTTTGATACGCTTAATGCCAAAGCCGCGCTGTTTGCCATTGATAAGTTCTTCTCAAGCCCCCTAACCCCCGAAGGGGGAATAGCCCCCCAACCCCCGAAGGGGGAGTCCTCACTTGTCCCCCCTTCGGGGGTTAGGGGGCTTCCTATCATGGTATCAGGCACGATAACCGACAATGCAGGAAGGACGCTTTCGGGACAAACCATTGAGGCATTTTTGTATTCCGTTTCTCACCTGCCTCTGATGTCTGTAGGGATAAATTGCGCTTTGGGGGCAGATTTGATGCGCCCTTATATCCAAAGTTTGGCGAAAAACGCGCCTTTCCATGTATCAGCACACCCAAACGCAGGCTTGCCTAACGAGTTTGGCGAATATGACCAAACACCCGAAGAAATGGCAGACATTATAGAGGATTTTTTGCAAAATAATTTCCTCAATGTCATTGGTGGTTGTTGTGGTACAACGCCTGAGCATATCCAAGAAATTGCGAATCGTGCCGCGAAATATCCGCCACGCGCCTTGCCTACCCAACCGCACTATGCCCGCTATAGTGGCATGGAAAGTCTATTGGCAACGCCTGAAATCAATTTTATCAACGTAGGCGAGCGCACCAACGTTACAGGTTCTGCCAAGTTCCGCAAACTTATCAAAGAAGAAAAGTATGAAGAAGCTCTTTCTATTGCACGCGACCAAGTAGAAGGTGGTGCGCAGGTAATAGACGTAAACATGGACGAAGGTATGCTCGACTCGGAGCAGGTCATGAAAACGTTTTTGAACCTTATTGCTTCTGAGCCTGATATTGCCAAATTGCCCATTATGATTGATAGCTCGAAATGGTCTGTCATAGAAGAAGGGCTAAAATGCGTACAAGGCAAGTCGATTGTAAACTCTATTTCGCTCAAAGAAGGCGAGGAGGAATTTATCCGCAAAGCGCAACTTGTGAGGCGTTATGGCGCGGCTACAGTCGTGATGGCGTTTGATGAAACAGGGCAGGCAGACAGTTACGACAGGCGTATTCAAATTTGTGAACGCGCTTACAAAATATTGACTGAAAAAGTAGGCTTTCCTGCCGAAGACATCATTTTTGACCCTAATATCTTGACAGTCGCCACAGGCATCGAAGAACACAACAATTATGCGGTGGACTTCATCAATGCTACGCGCTGGATTAAAGAAAATTTGCCTCATGCGAAAGTTTCGGGAGGGGTAAGCAATATTTCTTTCTCATTTAGGGGCAATGACAAAGTGCGTGAAGCCATGCACTCGGCTTTCCTATATCACGCCATCAAAGCGGGTATGGATATGGGCATCGTGAATGCGGGCATGATTGAGGTTTATGATGACATTCCAAAAGATATGTTGGAATTGATTGAAGATGTATTGCTGAACCGCAGGCAAGATGCTACTGAACGTTTGGTAGAATTTGCGGAACGCATCAAAGGCGACAGCGCAGGCAAGCAAAAGGAAAATGACCTTGCATGGCGTGAAACTACTGTAGAAGCACGCCTGAAACACGCCCTTATCAAAGGCATTACGGACTTTATAGACCAAGACACAGAGGAGGCAAGGCAACAATTTGACAAGCCTTTGCAGGTTATTGAGGGTCCACTTATGGCAGGCATGAGCGTGGTAGGCGACCTTTTCGGGGCAGGCAAGATGTTTTTGCCCCAAGTCGTGAAGTCTGCAAGGGTTATGAAAAAAGCGGTTGCTTACCTGATGCCGTTTATGGAAGCCGAAAAATTGAAAGCCATTGAAAGAGGCGAAGTTACGACAAGTGGTGCCGCGAAAGTATTGATGGCAACAGTGAAGGGAGACGTACACGACATAGGCAAGAACATTGTAGGCGTGGTATTGGCTTGTAACAATTACGAAGTGATTGATATAGGCGTGATGGTGCCTGCTGAAAAAATCCTCGAAACGGCTATCAGAGAAAAAGTTGATGTCATTGGTTTGA
>JAAFJK010000716.1 GCA_013298105.1 Cytophagales bacterium | reverse complement strand
ATGATGCCTTTCGAGATTGTCGAGTTCTTTTTGCGCTACCTTGTCGTCCAAATTTTCTGCTTTTACTTTTCGAATGGCTTTGATTTCTATAACGGTTTGCCTAATTTTTGCTGTATTCGTGAAAAAACCAAACAGCGTTGCAAATTTACAATCTTTAGAGGCTTTCGCTATGCTTTCTTCAGTCTGCCCAAGCGAAAAAATCAAATTCACATAGCCATCTATTTCGCCTTCAGGCTCAAGACTTGTGATAGGGGCTTCAGAGATTTGAAATGAAAATACACGAGGTGTACCACGTTGCAAAAGAGCTTGTTTGGCAATGATGTAGGGAAGGTCAAAGTCAAACAACAGTTCTTTCACAAGGTCTATGTTTTGGTCTATTTCGCGTATGTTTTTCTGGATTTCCTTTTCAATATCTACATCACTGCTTTCCCAAAGTACATAGCGATTGGCATACCCTGCATAGCGTATGATTTTTTGTTGAGTCAATTTTTCAATCGCTTCTGCTACATTTTTAGTCTTGCCTGAAAGTTCAAGATATTGCGTTAAAAAATCAGCGTCTAAGTGTGAAGATTTAGGCGCGAAAATACCCAAAATACCTACAGTTTTCAGTACCTCTAACGCGGTGGGCAAAAGTCCCGCATCTTCTATGACAGCCTCACCTTCTGTTCGTTCAATAGCCATTTTGATAGCACTCCATTGCATGAGTTCAAAGGCTTCTCTTTGTGAAAGGGCAGAACTGTAGTTGTGTTTTAGATAATCAAAAAGCCTCACTAAATTGAAATAAGGCAGTCCACTTTTGTAAAAATCAAACAAGCCCAAATAATCGTCTGCATTCAGGAATGAAAACAAAGAGCGTTCATTTTGTCCGTATTTTTGCAGGGCTTGAGTAAGCACTGTAGCAGTAAGTACATCAAACGGATAAAGCGTTTTGGCAAACTTCAGCGTGTAGTTGTCTTTGATAATTTTCTTGTTTGCATTTTTGATAACCTCAAAAAGTTGGTTAAAATTTGTAGGAAGTTTGGCATTTTCTTTCCTTGCCTCCAAATGATGTGAAGCTAATTGCAAAAGTTGTTCTACAGGTTCATTGAAAGTAAGCTCTTTCAAACGCCCTTCGACTTTGCGCCATTCGTTGCGTTGCGTTTCTGTCAATCCGTAAGAATATCCCGCAAGACCCTGATGTAAAGAAGCTATCAAAAGTACGTTTTTGCCTGAAGTCCATTCTGCCAATTCTTGCAGAAAATATGTTTCTTTTTCAGGTGAATGTTTGGCTATGTATTCCAAAAATTTCCCAAACTCGTCAAAGAGCATTACCATGCCTTTTCCCTTTTCTTGCAATGCCTGATAATGACTGTCAAGTGCTTTGAAAATGGACTTAGTAACTTTGTATTTTTCCACGCCAAATTTTTCTGCTACAGTGGCGAGCAAAGATTGTGGCTTGCCTACAAATGGCACAAACTCAAACCCTGCAAACTTATCAAAAACGCTGAACAAGTCTGCAAAGTAATTGCCTTTTTTGTTTAAGGTCTGCTCAAAAGCCCACAAGAAGGCGGATTTTCCACTTCCATACGCACCCACCATGATAAAAGCGCGTTGATGTGTTGTTTCAAAATTATTGGCAATTTGTTTGAATATTTCTTGCGCATTGGGCGTAGTGATGTAGCGCAATGTCTTTTCAGCATCACGTTCTATATTGACAGAAGTAGAAAATTTGGCAATGTCTTGGTTCATGAGAATTTCATTGTTTGAGGGTTTAAAACCCTATCCTATTGAGCGAGGTAGTAATTTTCTAAAATTTGTATTTTGTCTAATCGTTCTTTGAACTGTAGCACAGGGTTGCCTGCAGTTTCTGTAAAGATAATTTTACCTTCATACAGATTTTCGAGTTCTTTGATTTTCTGATAAATTCCATCGAGGTTCATACCAAAAACAAGCCCTACCGAGTGAGGCGAAAAGCGCAAATCTTTCAAACTGATGCTATTCGTATGCGCAAAGGCTTCGTTATCCAAAATAGCATACAAAAAAATGGGGGCAGGCAAGTTGCTTTTTTCGTTGATTTGCAGGGAATATTTTTTGTCCTTGTCATTTTCTTGCAACAGTTCAAGGTTTACAAAAATATTCATAAAATCCTTTTCTATGCCTTTGCCTTTTTTGGGCTTCAGGTAAGTTCTCAAAAAAACCTCTATATCACGGTCTATAGTATTTTCTGAAATTTTACCTTCAGTACGGTTCATGAGCCACTTTTTAAGTTGCTCTTTGGTAAATTCA
>JAAFJK010000151.1 GCA_013298105.1 Cytophagales bacterium | reverse complement strand
ATAGTCCATCGAGGGCTTTTTGGGTTACATACGCGCCAAGGTCAGGATTGATGGGGTTTGCACCTTTTACTAAGCGGGCGGCAGGCGAGTTTGCAAATTTGTTGTAAGGTTTTGAGAGTGCCTCCCACGCTTGTATCGCGCCTACTTTGCTGAGTGAATTGTTGATTTTGGGCGAATACGCGCTTACGAGGCTTTGCAAAGTTTTGTCTTTGAGGTAAGTTGTAGCCGCATTTTGGTTGCCAAAAAGGATATTTTTGGCATCTGTGATACTCATGCTTGTGATGGCATCTACGAATATAGGCTTGGCTTCATTGGCGGCATCTTCGGCAGCACGATTCATTTTTAATACTACTTCACTGACGAGCTTATCGCCTCCAGGGACATATTTTGTGATGATTTCTTGGACTTGTTGGGCTTCGGGAGGCAAGAGAATTTTGAGCAGTTGATTGCCGAAATAGCCATCTGTTTTGATTAGTTCATTTACGCCTTTGCCGATGCCCACATTGAGGGCTTCTTTTAGCCCTGAGCCTATCTCGCCTTCGTTTGGCTCTGTACTGAGCAGACCAGCAGGAATTTGGACATTTTTCAACGCTTCACACGCAGAAGTAAACAACAGCACGCCTGAAAAGGCTATGATAGGTAATAAACGCATATTTTTGATAATTTTTGAATGAATTTGTAAAGATTGATTTTTAAACTTGCCTACCCAACAGGTAATTTGATAACGAGATATTAAGAGCTTCGGCAGTGGCTTTAGCCCTGCCGATAGTTCCCAAAGGCGTAAAAATTGTACTATTTTACAATGTCATTATCAAAATTAGCCGATAATTCATTGATAGCCTCCTCACATTCTGGACAAATAAAGTCGCCTTCTGGATAAGGTTTGCCCATCTCGATTCTATCTTCTACATCATTCAGGTCGGCTACTCTATTCACATAAAGTCCTGACCCAAAACTTACATCAGCCCCACATTCGTTGCAGATTTCTTGTTGCATATTTTTTAATTCTTTAATAATCAAAGTATTAAGTTCGTACTTCCTCTAATTTACGGCTTCTACATTTGCTATCTCAGGGACGAGCCTTCGGACGGCATCTTCTATGCCCGCCTTCATAGTCATAGCAGACATGGGACAACTTCCGCACGAACCTAACAGCTCAAGACGAAGTGTACCTTCTTGAGTGATTTCCAAAATTTTAACATTCCCACCATCAGTCGCCAAATAGGGGCGTATGGTATCGAGAGCCTGTTCTGTGCGTGTATAAAGTGTATCTGTGATAGTCATCATAAAAAAAACGTTGTAATTTGTATATTATTTTCTTAAAAAACAAGTTATCTTTGAAATAGGTTTGCAAAAGCCTCAAAACTTTTGCAAATTTGCAACAAAATACTGTATTTATTATAACAATCTGTATGGACACCCCTATATTCAATTACAATCAAGCCGTCTTTGGGCTGATGTTGCTTGGCGCAAAAGCTGATGGCAAGCTGCAAGACGAAGAAAAACGCCTGCTCGTAGAGCTTACAAGCGAGGAACATCACTTGACAGCAGAAGAATATAAGTTTGTAATTCTTGAAGCTAAAAACTTAGCAGACGAATCCTTTGAGCAAACTGTCTATAATACACTGAATGCGCACTCACATTTTGAGCGTGTAAAAGCACTGTATTGGCTTGAGCAGGTGATTGATTCGGATAGAAGCTCTGACAACACAGCCGAAAACAACGAACAGGAGTCGCGCGTGTATGACAAGGCTTTGTACGCGCTGGGTGTAACTAAAGACGAAGTGAAACAATATGCTAAATCTCGCCTGTAATCTCTATTTCTGTCTGTTTTTTGTCCTTAGCTTGCCTCCCGACTGGGCAATGCTTAAGAGGGCTTTGGAGGCTTATGAACGAAAACATATCCACAAAGTCCTCAAAGCACAACAAAAACAACTCCTCAAAAAACTTACCGCTAAAGAAAGAAATACTTTAGCCCAACTCCAAACAGACAATAAAAATTGTCAAAAGGCTCTCCTCGCGTGGCAACAAAATCCTACCTCGACCGAAGACCGCGACAAAATACTAAAAAAACTTGCCTACCTCCGCACTGCTACTACACCTTTACAAGAAAAATATGCCGATATGTTGGCAGTTTTTACAAGTGAGCGTGAAGCTATGCACCCTGTCTGGAAAGCGGGTATGGACGCTATCATTGCAGACTATAATGCCGAAATAGATGACAATACCACGCCTTTTTTTGCCAAACACCGCACTGGCTTTTATGATGACGAGGAGTTTTTGCTGTGGTATGTAGAAGAAGAATCGGCTTCGGGGGCAGGAGAATAAATAGACTTCTTGTTGAGGTATCAAAAATAGCACTTTCGCAAATTTTTTGTCAAAAACTCGGTAAGCGTGTTTCTCTTTTTGGGTTGTCAATCTACCAAAAAGCCCATACATTTGAGATGTATGGGCTTTTTGGTTTTGTGTTAGGAATGAAAATAACATGATAATTTCACTCACGCGAAGCCACGCTGTAAGCGTCTGTTGGTATCACCTAACCGCGTAAAAGCTCGATAACAGACGCTTACAGCGTGGCTAAATATTCTCAAGTTATTTTTTAGTCGTTCCTTGTTACTTAAGCGTATTCAAGTTCTGCCTCTTGTACTTTGTGGCGGAGGTCTTTGATGTCGTGTAGCTGTCCTCGGCGCATCTCGAGCGTAGAAGTGCTACCTGCCTTGAATTTTTCTTTTAAGTGTTCGAACGCTATTTCGGGCTGAATGGTATCGCCACAAGTAAAAATATCTACTGCCGCGTAGCCATATTCAGGCCATGTATGAATAGATAGGTGCGACTCAGCAATCACTACCACGCCACTTACTCCGTGCGGGCTGAATGTATGGAAGTGGCTACCCACTACAGTTGCGCCTGACATCAGTGAGGCTTCATTCATCACCTTCTCGATAAAAGGTGCATCATTCATTATTTGTTTGTCGCAGTTGTAAAATTCAACTAAGATGTGATTGCCGAGAGCTTTCATTACTTTTTTGTAGGATTTTTAAGTGTAAAACATAGAATTTTTAAAAAGTGTGCGAAATAGGGACTTTTTTTTGATATATCCAAATTTATTTGCACTCACTTATAAACGCAACTTACCTACTAAGTGTTGCCTTATGTAAGTTTATTTTTAAAACTTTCCTACTAAAGCCACCTAAATAGTTTAAAGGCATATATGCACTTTTACTTTGTAATATACAAAGTACGTTTTATTTTCTCAACCACAAATAGACTTTATAAAGCCCAAAAACTTTCAGGCGCATTTTACTGAACAGGCGCAACGCACGCGCCCAAGCGGGTATGCGTGTATGTGGGATTTTTTGCCAAAAGACATAATAGGCTTCTACAAGCTCAAAACATTCCATAAAAAATGCTTGGCGAGCGTGGTAGGCAGTACAGGTGGCTAAGGCTTTGTGTTCTGTGGGGCTTTGGTTCAGCAAAAGAGCCTTTTCTAATATCCTCAAAGTGCTTTCTAAGTGTGCATTGCGCTTTT
>JAAFJK010000714.1 GCA_013298105.1 Cytophagales bacterium | reverse complement strand
TTTTCGCTTCGCGCCCACCCACACCTATCCATACAAAGCCCCTCACCTTGCCTGCCACCAGCCTCATGGTAGCTATCATGTTGTGTGCCTTGCCTGCCATCAGCTACTTGGTATGGCTGAATAAACAAATAGATTTGTCTATCATCTCAGTAGAATTTGCCAAAAGTGTAGCAGAAAAAGAACAAGGCAGTGCTTTGATGGTGCGGTTGCTTACCAGCTTTCCTACCCTTTGGCACTTTGCAGTGGCTACGTTTGTGCTGGGACTTGTACCTGCACTGATGGAAGAATTTTGGTTCAGGGGAATTTTACAAAATAAATTCATAGAGATACTTACGCCCGATGTAGCTATTTGGACTACAGGTTTTATTTTTAGCCTGTTCCATTTTCAGTTTGAGGGCTTTTTGGCAAGGTGGGTTTTGGGCGCACTCTTTGGCTACTTGTATCTGTGGAGTGGCAATCTTTGGGTAACAGTCATAGGACATTTTGTGAATAATTTTGTAACTTTGGTGGCTATTTATTTGTTTAATCATAAGTATTTGTCTTACAATTTTTATGAGCCGACCGCTATGTCTTGGTATTGGATAGTGCTTTCGGTGCTGAGTGTGGGAACTTTTATTTATTTATTCAAAACACAATCTAAAAAATGGACTCCAAAACCATTGTCTTAGCAGGCGGAGCAGGCTTCATGGGGCAGAGCCTCGCAAAGTATTTTCGCAAAGAAACAGACTATGAAGTCATCATACTTTCGCGCCAAGCACACGCCTCACAAAACGGCATAAGCTATGTAGAGTGGGACGGAAAAACGGTAGGCAAGTGGCAAAATGCCCTCGAAGGCGCGGAAATGCTCATTAATCTGGCAGGCAGAACCGTAAACTGCAGATACAACGAAGAAAATAAACGCCAAATCCTTGAATCACGCACCGAATCTACTCAAGCATTGGGCGAAGCTATCCAAAAATGCGAAAAGCCTCCCAAACTTTGGATAAATGCCGCTTCTGCTACCATCTACAGGCACGCTGAAGACCGCGCTATGGACGAGGAAACAGGCGAGATAGGCAGTGGATTTTCTGTGAATGTTTGCCTCGAATGGGAAAAAGCCTTCAATGCCATCGATACGCCTCATACGCGCAAGGTTGCCTTGAGAGTAGCTATGATTTTGGGCAAAGGCGGAGGCGTGATGACTCCCTTTGTGCGCTTGGCGCGACTTGGGCTGGCGGGTACGCAGGGGGCAGGCAAGCAATATGTGAGCTGGATGCACGAATACGACTTTTATAGACTTACGCGCTTTTTAGAAAAACACGAAACCCTGCAAGGCACGTTCAATGCCTCCGCACCCAATCCTATCCCCAACAAAGAATTTTTAAAGAAACTCCGCCAGCAGGTAGGCGTGATGGTGGCACTCCCACAACCCAACTGGCTCGTAAAGTTTGGCGCGTGGCTCATAGGCACAGAAGCCGAGCTGGTGCTTAAGAGTAGGCGTGTAATTCCAACTGCTTTACAAAAATTAGGCTTCACTTTCCGCTATCCACACGTGGATAGTGCCTTCAAAGAAATACTTGAACGATAAGTTTGATAACAGTGTAAGAAAATCGTATTTTTTCTCAATTATTCAAAATTAAAACATTGTAAATCAATATTTTACAATAAAATAATTCAAAAATACATTTTTTCATCTCTATTTTATTACAAAAAATCAACAAATTATACCAAACAAACCTATCTTTCGTTAATAATCTGTATTTTGATAAATGCCTCATATTCGGAAATATAAAATGTGGTAGCTAATTTTGCAACATCAAAATATAAGTGTTGTCTATGAAAATCCAATTTATCTTTGCTTTTTTGTTTGTAGTGAGTCTGTCTATTGGGCAGGCAAGGGCGTTTGTCTTAGCTACTGATACCATCATCATCTCAAGCTCCGCCCAAAAAACGACACAGCTCATCAACAACGAAACGCCTACCATTTTGAAAAAAGGAGAGGTATTGGTAATAAAAATAGAAGAAACCCAAAAAACAAAGACTGTAGTGCGCGTTCATTCCTCTTTGGGCAAATTGGTAAAAGAGTTTATGGAAGTGGAAAATCAAATCAGCATGGGTACAGATAAGCTCCAACCGGGCGTTTATCTCATCATCATCAAACAAGCCGATAAGCGCGAAGTAAGAAAATTTTTACTTACAGACTAAGTGGTCAGTCTTAGTTAAATGTTCGTTTTTTTTCGGTTGGCAATCCGAAAAAAAGACAGCGAACAAATAAGAAAGACTGACCACTAAGATGGTTCTTCA
>JAAFJK010000115.1 GCA_013298105.1 Cytophagales bacterium | reverse complement strand
ACTATTTAAAAAACTTGATATTTTCATATTCAGTCCTTTAGTATTTCTTTCGCTTGGGTATTTTATATATTTGAATACTTTTGTACCAAATTTTGACAAATCAAATCATTTCTTTATGGCAATACCTTGTTTTTATTTGTCCATTAAGTTTTATTTGATGCGCCAAAAAAGCTGGAATAAATAAAGCCTTTATACAGTATTTTGGACTTCCAAAACTTTGATTTTCTGCAATAGATACGCATTGATTTCTTGCATTTGAGTTTCTGGTCGTCTATGCCTTGATTTTGCACTACAGAGCCTTGCGCTGTCAAAGCTCCATTGTTGGTTTCTGTAGTTTGAAAAATAATGGTTTTATCATCACTCCAAAGAAATTGAGCAACATCAAGCGCAGACATTTTATAGAGGTCTGCCAATTTCTCTACATACTCAAATTTGAAGTTGCCTTCGTTCCTTTCGAGAGAACTATAGTATTCTTGACTGACACCAAGCGCGATGGCTACACCCTTTTGAGGTATTTTAGCTTTGGTGCGTAGAAGTTCCAATTTTGTGCCATAATCTCGGTTGAGGTTCATACTAATTAGCAGTTGAGGTTTATTCCTGCAAACATACTAAAACTTTTAAAATAAAAAAAAGCCCCTTGCCCCAAAGGGGAACTTTCTATAACACTTGATATTTTCTCCCCTTTGGGGTTGGGGGCTTTTAGGGCTTTTTTTATTTCTATGAAACGTATTGTACCTATTTTTTTAGTGGTTTTGATAGGCGGGCTTATCTATGGCATCAGCCTGAAGGTAGGCAACCGCACAGCCAAGCCCAATATCTCACAGATTCCTGCTTTTAGTTTTTGGACATTGGATAGCACTGCTTATACAAATGCGTCCTTGCCTGCCGACCGAAAATTGCTATTGATTCATTTCAATAGCACTTGTGAGCATTGCCAATATGAAGCTCAAGAATTGGTAAAAAATGTCGAAAAGTTAGCCCCGCATAAGGTCGTGATGGTATCAGCAGAACCTATACCTTTGCTGAAGGCATTTTACCAAAAATATGCATTGTCTAAAGTGCCTTCGCTCTCTGTCCTGAAAGCGGATAACTTCAGCAAAGCCTTTGGTGCGAGTGGTGTACCTGCCATTTTTATCTATGACAGTGCAGGCAAGCTCCTGAAAAACTACAAAGGCGAGGCAAAAATGGAGGCAATCCTGAAATATTTGGAATAATGCAACAATAAAATTTCGTAAATTTCTTATTATCAAGTATTTAAACCCACAAGGTTTCAAAAACCTTGTGGGTTTGTACGAATAAAGCAACCCATATTTTTAAAAATGAAAAAAGCACCACTCAAACCCGCCAAATTATTAGTACAACAACAAAGTAGTTCAGACTGTGGTGTGGCGTGTCTGCTTACGGTTTTGCGGTATTTTGGAGGCAATCAATCTTTAGAAAACCTCCGCGAGATAAGCGGAACGACTGCACAAGGCACTACGCTTTTGGGTTTGGTGCAAGCCTGTCCACAGTTGGGGCTGGCAGGCAAGGGCTTACGTACTGAACTTGCCTACCTATACCAGATAACACACCCTGTCATTTTGCCTGTAGTTATAGATGAACGCCTGAATCATTATGTAGTTTGTTTTCCAAGCCCCCAACCCCAAAGGGGAGAAAAAAAGCCCCCAACTTCTGAAGGAAGCCCTCTAACCCCCGAAGGTGGAATATTTATAGTGGGAAACCCCGCCAAAGGCATTGTAACCTATACAGAAGCTGAATTAGCTGAGATTTGGAAAAGCCAAGCAGTTTTAGAAATAACGCCCTCGCCTGATTTCCAAACCGAAAAACAAAATAAAAAAGCAAAATGGCGTTGGTTTTGGGAATTGGCAATGCCTGAAACAGAGATGCTTGTGATAGCTTCTGTAATAGGCGTACTGCTCGCGCTTTTGAGTATGGCAAACGCTATTTTCTCTCAAAAATTGATAGATGACATATTGCCAAAGGCAAATTACCTGAAACTTTATACAGGTTTGGTACTTTTGGGCATATTACTTTTGGGGCGTGTGGGCTTGGGAACATTGCGAAGTTGGTTTTTACTGAAGCAAAGCTATCTTTTTAACCAAAGGCTGATAAGTAAATTTTACAGTTCTTTGCTTTTTTTGCCCAAATCTTTTTTTGACAACCGAAAAATAGGCGACCTCACAGCCCGCATGAACGACACGCGCAAAATACAAAGTAACATCAGCTATTTGGCAGGCAATGTGATGATTGATGTGCTTACGCTTTTTATGTCCGTTATTTTTATTTTTAGCTATGATGTTTGGGTAGGGCTTTTATCGTTGGTTAGTATTCCTTTGTATATCCTCTTGGCGTATAGATTTCATAAACCGCTTCTATCTGCCCAACGAAACGTGATGGAAAGTTATGCCAAAAATGAAAGCAACTACATAGACACCATACAAGGCATTGCGACCATAAAAAATCTGCACAAAGAAGCACTTTTTACCCAAACTACCCACCAAATTTACCAACATTTCCAAGACAATTTATTGCGCTTGGGCAAAACAAGCCTGCGCTTTAGTGTGGTAGGTGAACTTATCGGAGTGGGGCTTATGATAGCTGTTTTTGGGCTTGTATGCAGGCAAGTGCTTTATAAAGAACTGAATATAGGCGAAATGACTGCACTTTTGGCTATGTGTGGTTCGCTTCTGCCTTCTGTAGCGCGTTTGGCTATGGTCAATCTGCAAATCCAAGAAGCACAAATAGCTTTTGACAGAATGTATGAGTTTGCGGCACTGAAGCCTGAAACTTTTTTCCCTCTCCAAAATGGAGAGGGGCTGGGGAGAGGTTTTAAAAACTTGCCTGCCCATGCCGAACCTACAGTGTTTGAAAAATTAGAGGTAAAAGACTTAAGTTTTCGTTTTGCAGGGCGCAAACAACTTTTCAAAAACATTGGCTTTAGCTTAGAACGCGGAAAAATATTGGCACTTTTGGGCGATAGTGGGGCAGGCAAGAGTACCATTTTGCAAATTTTGCAACGGTTTTATATGCCTGAAAGTGGCTTTATATTCCTCAATGACAAAGATTGGCAAATTGTAGATACAGCCGTTTGGCGCACTTCTGTAGGCATAGTCCCACAAGAAGTAAAGATATTCAACAGCACACTTTTAGAAAATATTTGCTTTGAGAATTTACAACAAAACGCGCCCAAATTGATACAACTCTTACAGGTACTGGATTTGATGTCCTTTTTTGAGCAATTCCCACAAGGATTGCTTACTATAGTAGGCGAACAGGGGCAGAAACTTTCAGGTGGACAAAAACAAGTCGTGGCTTTTGTGCGGGCATTGTTTCACGAGCCAAAATTACTTTTGCTTGATGAATTTACGTCTGCCATGGATACCAGCCTTGCCCAAAAAATGCTTCAAAAACTCATGTTATTCAAGCCTCAAATGATGACGATTTTTGTAACACATCAACCTGAATTGGCGCGTTTAGCAGATGAGATAGTAAGTTTATAGCACCAAAAAGGTTTATAAAAACTGATTTTCCTAAAAATTATAGTATCTTTGTGCGATAATAGCCTTATTTTTGAAGCACTATATATAATGGATTACCACATTTTGACAAATCAAAATGCCCAAAGGTTACACACCGAACTACTTTGGCTTGAAAATTTTGTACAGGCAAGGGCAACATACAGCCAAACAAACACTGAAGTAGAAGTTGATTTTCTACTCACACATTATCAGAGCTTAGGTTTGCAAGATACACATTTGGACAAGCTCTTGCGCGACCTTGAGGCTTTT
>JAAFJK010000398.1 GCA_013298105.1 Cytophagales bacterium | reverse complement strand
CCGCGATGAGTGAAGGCACAGTTTGTTTTGGGAATGAAGAAGGGCAATATGGATTATTCAATCTTCAAAATGAAGTCATTTTACCTTTTGGCTCTACCGAACCTATAGATATACTCGAGGGCTGGGCAAGATATTTGCAAGAGAACGGACTTCACGCCCTGCTAAATTTAGAAACAAGGCAAGTTTTGGTACGTCCAAATACAGATTTTTACTTATTTAAAGAAGGTTTTGCCCTTGCCTACCTGCAAGACACGCAAAAGTATGCTTTTTATGACACTGAATGTGCGTTTGCTTTTGATGATACTTTAGTTTTTGATTGTGGAGAGGCTTTTGACAATGGCGCGGTCTTGGTTTGGAATGAAATATCAAGTAATTTGCGCCAATTCAAGGTCATCACAAAGGCAGGTAAGGTCATTTTTGACCAACAAGCACACTATGTAGAGCGGGTAGGCAAGGATTTTCTGAAAATACAATATGCAGAAGGCGATAACTTTGTGTTTGCTAATTTGAAAGGAAAACTTATCACCAAAACCACCTTTGAAAACATCAGCCTGCTTCCCAATGGCAATGTATTGTTGCGTGAACCTAACAAACTATACAACGCACAAACACAAAAAATATATCCACTTCCTTACTCAGAAATAGAAGAAGATACGCACAAAACGTACTTCCGCGTAGGTAAGTTTGACATCAAAGCAGATGCTATTTTGTACGGCATTATGCATGAGAGCGGTGCTTTGGTGGTAGAATGTCAATATTTATTTTTGGAGATAGTAGGCAAAAACCCCACTTGTGCTTTTGTGCTGATAGAAGGGAAATATGGCGTGATTGATTTTCAAAACAACCTTATTGTCCCTGCCATATACCAAGATTATAGGCTACATGGAGAAAAGATAGTCGTGATGTCTGAAGAAGTAGAAATCGTGTTAGGGTAGAAATTATTGAAATAAATATTTCCCACATTATCAAAGTTGTCCTAATTTTATTAGGGCTACGGCACCAAATAACAACTTTTTAAAGTATCACAGACGGCTTGTCTGCGTGCCGAATGGCAAAAATTTACGATTTTAAAGACATTTTAGCAAACCAGTTCGCCTACGGCGCACAAACGAGCCGTTTGTGATACATTTTCCTTTTCAAAAGTGGTTCTTCGAAATTTATTGCGGAGGCAAAACTGTAGAACAGGCTTCCAGCCTGTTTATGACTTGAAAACGACAGGCTGGAAGCCTGTGCTACAGCCTGTTCCATAATAACTTTTTAAGAACCTCAAAAGTTTAAAACTTCCTATTTGGTGCAATAGCCATATAATTTTATGCCAAAACATCTGACGCTTTTATGCGCACTGCTTATCTTTCTTCTGCCTTGCCTGCCTGCGGAGGCAAGTGCGCCACCCCAAAAGTATGCCCCAAGCTGGCTTACGAAATGGGTAGCTAAAAAAGTACAAAAACGCCAAGCGCGACTTCAGCGCAAAATAGCCCGCACCGATAATCCTAAAAAAATAGCTCGCCTGAAGAAAAAAAGTGAAGAAATTACGACCTTTGACGTAGTTGTATTTTTTATAGCAGTGCTGGCTGGACTGCTCGGTTTGATAGGATTGGCACTTAAGGCAGAAGGATTTTATACGGTTTGTTTCGTGATAATGCTTGCAGGATTTGCTATTTTATTTCGCAGACTTTTTAAGCGATGAGTTGGAAACTTCATACCAAAGGCTTCAAAGACTATCTGAAGATAGAGCGCGGAATGTCTGCACACTCTGTAGAGGCATACCTGCATGACGTAAGCAAGCTCGAGCAGTATGCACTGATGGCAGACTGGAAAGTATTGCCTACAGAGATAGAGGCAATTCATATTCAGCAACTTATGGCGTATCTGGCAGAAATGGGCATTGCGGGGCGGTCTATCTCGCGCATCATTTCGGGTGTGAAGGCATTTTTTAAATACCTTGTTTTTGAAAATATACGTACTACAGACCCTGCCGAGCTGATAGAACCGCCCATCATGAGCCAAAAACTGCCCGAAGTCTTGTCTATCGTCGAGATAGACAAGATACTGGCAGAGATAGATATGTCAAAGCCTGACGGTATGCGCAACCGCGCTATGCTGGAGGTGCTTTATAGTTGCGGATTGCGAGTTTCGGAGCTTATCAATCTAAAAATCAGTTATTTATATTTGGAGATAGGCTTTATCAAAGTATTTGGAAAAGGAAGCAAGGAGCGTTTTGTGCCTATCGGCAGAAGTGCTATCAAGCACCTTGAATTTTACCTGAAGCACACACGCCCCGACTTGCCTACCAAAGCCGACTATGCCGATATGGTCTTCATCAGTCGGCTCGGAAAAACGCTCTCTCGACAAATGGTGTTCATGAACATTCAAGACCTTGCCCTGAAAGCGAATATCCACAAGACCATCAGTCCGCATACTTTCAGGCATAGTTTTGCTACACATTTGCTGGAAGGCGGGGCAGATTTGCGGGCAATTCAACAGATGCTCGGACATGAATCTATCTCTACTACAGAGCTTTATACGCACATGGACAGCGAATATCTGCGCCAAACTATCATAGATTATCACCCCCGAAGTTGATATTTTTGTAACAAAGCATATAGAAAAATTGTTGAAGTCTATGACATGGATTTAAGTTATTTTATTCAAAACCACTACCCTACAGTGCTATGGCGATTGCCGAATAGCGAAGATACGCATTGGATAGCTGATTTTGAGCCAGCTACTTTGCATACGCCTGTGGTAGAAAACGCGCCTTCAGGTTTTTGGATAAGCCCTTTTTTGAATGAAGGTTTGGCACAAACGTATTTTGTGAAAGCCACATGGCACGCTGTCCGCAAGCATGGCACGTGGCACTTGCCTGCCTTGCCTGCCCTCTCCCCCACTCTACCGACTACTTTCAATCATTTGCGGGAATACTTCTTGCCTGCCCCTGCTATAGCTTACCATACTCAAGCCATGCACGAAGCCTTGGTAGGCAAGGGCATAGAAGCGATAGCACGTGGCGAAATGCGCAAACTTGTCATCTCAAGAGCGAAGCCCCTCTCCTACCCTGCTGGCTTTGAGATTGAAAAAGTATTTTCGCGCCTATGTGAACGCTACCCTACAGCTTTTTGTTATTTTTTTCATCTGCCAAACATAGGCACTTGGATGGGCGCAACCCCCGAAACACTTATCGCGCTTGAAGGCAAAAACACTTTTAAAACCATTGCACTTGCAGGAACTCAAGCCTACAAAGGACAAGCCGTCAAAGACGCGCTCTGGTCGCAAAAAGAAATAGAAGAACAAGCCATCGTAAGCCGCTATATCATCAACTGTTTTAAAAAAATTCGCCTCCGCGAATTTGAAGAAGAAGGACCTAAAACTGTCATAGCAGGACACCTGATGCACCTTCAGACCAACTTTTGGGTGGATATGCAGGCGGGAGAATTTCCTGACTTGGGGACTAAGATGCTCGCGCTTTTGCACCCTACTTCGGCTGTATGTGGTATGCCCAAAGAAGCCTCCCAAACTTTCTTACACACCCACGAGGGCTACGACCGCGCATTTTACAGTGGTTTTTTGGGAACTTCAGAGATAGAAGGAAACAGTCATCTGTTCGTCAATCTAAGGTGTATGCAGTTGCAGGCTGAAGGACTTACGCTGTATGCGGGTGGCGGCATCACTATAGATTCTATACCCGAAAAGGAGTGGCAAGAAACCGAACTAAAAATGCAAATTATGCAAAAGGTGATTTTTGAGTTTGATAACGACTTTAAAGATTAGTAGCGTTTTTGTGTATGCTTTTAGCACGCGGATAACGCAGATTAAGCGGATTTTCACGGATTTTCTATATTTCAGAGATTAAAAAATCCGTTGTCATCTGTAAAATCCGCGTTATCCGCGTGCCTCTTTCACAAATTAATTATGTCGTTATCAAAGTAAAAAAATTTGTTTTAGTTCAAAAAAAAACTAATTTTGAAAATTAAATCGCCCAAAATTAAACCCAGCACTGCATTGATGCGTTATTTTTTAGAAATTGCTTACAAAGGCACACTCTATAAAGGTTGGCAAGTCCAAAACAATGTCCCTACCGTACAAGGGGCTATAGAAAAAGCCCTTTCAAAGCTCTTAGGCACGCCCACCGAACTGACAGGTAGTGGCAGGACAGATACAGGCGTACACGCTACCCAACAGTTTGCACATTTTGACTACCCAACGGCAGGCAAGGTATGGGATAAGACTGAGATTTTGCATCGCCTGAATGTCATGGTGCCTCACGACATCACAATTCAGAACGTCATAGAAGTACACGAAAATGCCCACGCACGCTTTGATGCGATAGAGAGGAGCTATGAGTACAGAGTTTATACCCGCAAAAGTCCATTTTTGCGTGGACTTGCCTACCTATTCCTCCCCGAAGTAGATTTGGAGGCAATGAATGAGGCGGCAGGCAAGTTGCTTGCTTATGAGGATTTTGAATCTTTCAATAAAAAAGGGAGCGACCCCAAACATTTTATTTGCAACCTTCAGCGAGCGGAATGGCTACGTACCGAAGTAGGTTATACATTTCACATTACCGCCAATCGTTTTTTGTATGGTATGGTACGCGCGTTGGTAGGTACATTGCTTGAAGTCGGGGCAGGCAAGTTGTCTATAGCTGATTTTGAAACGATTATTCAGCGCAAAAACCGCCAAGCCGCCAAACGTTCCGCGCCTCCTGATGGGCTTTTTCTTAGTCGTGTGCGGTATCCTTACCTTTAAAAAAGCAAATTGGACAAGAAAGTTCTCAAATCATCTTCCTTTCCTAAGTCAAATTTCCCTTTCAATCGTGTAAGATTCACGCGCAGGCTCGGCTCTCCGATATTGAGCATTTGGGCTATTTCGCGGTTGGGTATATTCATCTTTAGGTAGGCACACATACGCAAATCATTGTTTGTAATTTTGGGGAAACGAGCTTGCAATTTATCAAAAAAAAGTGGGTGGACTTGCGCAAAATGCTGTTTGTAGCTTTCCCAATCATCTTCGATATGTAGTCCCTGCTGAATCTCTCTAAAAAGATGCCTAAACTGTCGCGTCAAGCCTGTTTGTTGTTCGGTAGGCAAGTTGTTGAGTTGTATTTTTAGTTTTTCTTCTATTTCTATGAGCCAATCATTTTTTTGGATAAGCATCGTGGATTGGGAGGCAAGTTGGCGTGCTTGAAAATCCACTTTATCTTTCAGGCGGGCTTGATTAAGGGCATTTACTTGCTGTTTTAGCTCGTTTTGGGTGCGTTCTTCGAGCCAGATTTCTTGTTGCAAAGCCGCATTTTCTTTTCCTTCTTTTATCAAGATAGCCTGTAGTTCATTTTTCCTTGCCTCCTCTTGGAGATATTTTCTGTATAAAACATTGCTCCTCACTGTCAAAAACGAAACCATGACCAACGTAGCTATAGTACCCAAGGCAAACAAAGTATAAAAGAATAGGCGTGTATTATACTCCTCGAGGGCGTGAAGTTCCTTCCGCTTGGCGGCATTTTGTTCTTGAAACGAGATAGCTAACAGCTCTTTTTCTTGTTTGAACTGTAGGAGTGTATCTTGGTAAGCCGTTTTTTCATTTTGATAAAAATATATTTTTTCATTGTTCTTTTCAGCCTTGTAAGTTTGTATCAATCTATTCGCTATTTCTAACAATAAACCATAATCCCTCATTTTTTTGGCTTGCATATAGCCTTTTTCAGCAGTTTGAATGGCTTTTGTATAGTCTGTCGTTTCATAATACAGTTGTGCCAAGTTGCTGAGTGTATTCACATAATCGCGTTCATTTTTTGATTTTTCAAAATATAAAAGTGCCTTTTCATACATAGTCAAGGCTTCTTGATACTGTTTAGTTTTTACTTTTGTCAGCCCCATATTATTCAGCAAATAGCCCAATGCGTGCCAATGTTTGCTCTTTGCTATCCTATTTAGTTCATAATCATAG
>JAAFJK010000592.1 GCA_013298105.1 Cytophagales bacterium | reverse complement strand
CAACCGCGTAAACTTTGGCACACGCTGGTTTGAGCTTGACCCCACGTATCCTGTCATCAAAATGCTTGAACTCTTGCGCATCATACGCATGAATCCGAACCCAATAGGACATTAAGAAGTTTGAATCCTTTTATTGCTAATTTTGAACTATCATGTAATGCCTCTGAAAATAATTTTTGGAGGCTTTTTTCTGTATTATATTTTTGTATGGTGCGCAACAAAATCGTAAATCACAAATCGTAAATCTTAAATACCTCTATGCAACTTAGCACGCTTGCCGAATTTCAGGCTATACTCGCTGAATGTCAGCAACTTTTTACCAAAAAACACGCAGATTATGGCTCCTCGTGGCGTATCATGCGCTTGCCTACCATCACAGACCAGATATTCATCAAAGCAAAACGCATACGCACTATCCAAGAGGTAGGCAAGCAAGAGATAGCCGACAATATCACAAATGAGTTTGTGGGCGTTATCAATTATTGCCTCATAGCCCTCATGCAAGGCGAACTCGAAGCCAAAGGCGAAACCAACCTTGAGCTTACATTGGACACTATCCAAAACCTCTACCGCCAACAAGTCGCTTCAAACGAAGACCTTTTGATGAAGAAGAATCACGACTATGGCGAGGCATGGCGTGATATGCGCGTAGAGTCTATGACTGACCTCATACTCATGAAAATTTTGCGCCTCAAGCAAATAGAAGACAAGGGAGGCAAGATGCTTGTATCTGAAGGCGCAGATGCCAACTACCGCGACATACTGAACTATGCGGTCTTCTGCCTTATACAGATGAATAATGCAAAATAAAAATTCCCTCTCCAAGATGAAGGGGGAATTTCGAAAGCAAACAAAAACTTAAACAATTCTACAAAATCTACCTTCTTCCCAACAATATATCAGAATGAATATGTAAATCAATATAAGTTTTGTTTAACTTAAATCCAATAGTATGCCAAAATATTAAAATATTTATTTTCAATGCTTTAACAATATTGGCACTTTTCATTTTTTCCCAAAATAAGACTAAATAGTATTTTTTGGGAAAACATATTCAGCTACTGCTGTGCGTATATCTTCAAAAAACGCCAAAAATTCAGCCTCAAATACATCATATTCTTTCTCAAATACAGGAATTGCTAAAGTCAAATCCTGCAAATAGTTCAGTCTTTTGGTTAAACCTTGCAAGGCTTTGGTAATCCCATAAGTAGTGGCATAATGCGTAAGCCAATCATCTCGGCGCATAATGGGGAGCAGTTCTTGCACTTTGGTAGGCAAGGTTGGATAATGATTTTCAAGAATTTGATAGCTATTTTGTGCGAAGGCAGGCAAGGGCGTGGGACTGTATTGCGCAAAGTTTTGCGCCAAACAATAATCATACAACACATCTACTACTATCCCCGCAAACCTGCCCACTACAGGCTTCAGTCTGGCAATGCTTTGCAAAACCAACGTATGCTTATCGGTATAACCATCAATAAATCTATGCAACAATATGCCTTCTTGTACTTTTTCAGGGTATTCGCGCCACTTTTGCCCCTTCACAAAATCGCCTATAAAATTGCCTACCACCCGCAATTCATCAGAGCCAGAAAGAAAAATATGAGCTAAAAAATTCATAAACAGGGAAATGGGAGGACAGGGGACATTTATCATTTATCAGGGAACATTTATCATTTATCGAGAAATATTCGCTCAGTATTTGATAAAAATGTTAAATGTTAAATGTTAAATGTTAAATGTTAAATGTTAAATATTAAATGTTAAATGTTAAATGTTAAATGTTAAATGTTAAATGTTAAATGTTAAATGTTAAATATTAAATGTTAAATGTTAAGCAAGCTTTATTCTTGTACTTTGATGCGCATACCGAGCTTGTCTTGGATTACGTTTTGCAAGAGTTCGTTGCTTCTTTGCAACTTTTCTTGGTGTTTTTCGAGGTCTTCAATGACTTGTTGATAGGCTTTTTCTTTAAAAGTCATAACTTTGTAGGCGAGAAAGGCTATCCAGCAAAGCGATACACAAAAAAATATCCACCCACCGTCCCAGCCTGTAAGCCATTGGGTAGCTACTGAGAGTATTATAACGCTTGACATACGCAATCCAAAGCCTTGAAAATCTTGGCTATCTACATGAATCTGAATCATAAGGTACAAATTTAAGTATTTTCGTTTAAATATCAAAACATTGGAACTAAATTTTGACAAAGGAAATGGGCTTATCCCTGCGATAATTCAAGATGCCCAAACACATAAAGTCTTGATGCTCGGCTACATGGACAGTGAAGCATGGCAAAAAACCGAAGCCGAAAAAATTGTAACTTTTTTTAGCCGTACCAAAAATAGGCTTTGGACAAAAGGTGAAACTTCAGGCAATTTCTTGCGGGTGGTTGAGGTGCGGTTGGACTGCGACCATGATACACTGCTGATACGCGCCTTGCCTACGGGGGCAGTCTGTCATACAGGTGCAGATACATGCTTTGACGAAAAAAACTTGCCTCCGTTTTTGGCTCATTTGGAAAATATCATCAAAGAGGCAAAAGAAAATCCGCGTGAAGGCTCTTATACAGCTTCACTTTTTGCCAAAGGCATCAATAAAATAGCCCAAAAAGTAGGCGAGGAAGCCGTAGAGGTCGTGATAGAAGCCAAAGACGCGCATGATGACTTATTTTTGGGTGAATGTGCAGACCTTACCTACCATTTGCTGGTACTGCTCCGTGCAAAAGGTTATGGACTGCAAGATGTAGTAAATGTATTGGAGAAAAGACACATATAACTTAGTTTATAGCAACGTATAAGGAACGAGTAAAAAATAACTTGAGAATATTTAGCCACGCTGTAAGCGTCTGTTATCGAGCTTTTACGCGGTTAAGCAATACCAACAGACGCTTACAGCGTGGCTTCGCGTGAGGACACTTTTCTTTTTAGGAGGCAAATGATACAGGAGTAGTGATGCTGTAAGCATCTCCTGTCCCTTTAGCACCGCGCAAAATACCGACAAGGGATTCTTACAGAATGGCTAAATTCCTATTGCATC
>JAAFJK010000157.1 GCA_013298105.1 Cytophagales bacterium | reverse complement strand
TGTTAAGTAAGGGTTAATTTTATTGGTTTTCTGACAATTTTTTTGAAAGGGAAAAAGAGCATACTTTGTAATCCTGAGCGAAGCAAAGGAACTCGTGGTCAATCTCAGTTAAATGTTCGTTTTTTTTCGGTTGGCAATCCGCTTGCGGTTGTCAATCCGAAAAAAAGACTGCGAACAACTAAGAAAGACTGACCATTAGTTAAATATTCGTTTTTTTTTCGGTTTCCGAAACGATTTGTGAGCGAACCACGCGATTGTTCGCTTTGCTCACAATGACAAAGAAAAACTAAAAAACCTTTCCTGCCCAAATCCGTATATAATCCACATAACAAAAAATGCAAATGGTCTTATCGCTGTGTCTTGCGCAGGCAAGGCAGAGAGGAAAGTCTGGGCAACATAGAGCAATCTACTTCCTAACGGGAAGGCGTGCATTGGGCGACTGAGGCACGACAGACAGCGCAACAGAAAATATACCGCTATCTGTACTCGCCTCTCTCTATTTTTGGAGAAGGGTTGGGGAGAGGTAGTAAGGGTGAAATGGTGTGGTAAAAGCACACCGCGCTTTGGGCAACCAAAGTGGCATGGCAAACCTTAGATGTTGCAAGACCAAATATGCCTACATTGCCCCGAAAGAGGCATAAGCGTGGCTCGCGTGAGTAGGCGGGTAGGTCGCTACAGTGTGTGCGTGAGCATACACGCAGATAAATGATAAGAACACTCCAAAAGTGGACAGAACCCGGCTTATAAGTTTGCATTTTTTGTTTTTTTTTCTGTTTTTTTGTGTTTTAAAAAAAACAATGTATCTTTGGCAAGTTTGGGGCGCAATGCCTGAATCAAATCACCCCTAAATCATAAAATAAAATGCCCAAAATTTTAATCATTGATGACGAAAAGAGTATCCGATACACACTCCGCGATATTCTCGAATTTGAAAAATATGAGGTAGAAGAAGCCGCAGACGGACAAGAAGGCTATGACATGATAAAAAATCACGACTACGACCTCGTGCTTTGCGACATCAAAATGCCCAAAATGGACGGCATGGAAGTGCTTGAAAAAGCAATGGAATTGGGTAAAGATACTCAATTTATCATGATTTCAGCACATGGCACTATCAAAACTGCCGTAGAAGCTACCAAAAAAGGCGCATTTGATTTTATTCAAAAACCACCCGACCTGAATAGGCTCCTGCTTTGTGTCCGCAATGCACTTGATAAGAATGGACTCGTCCAAGAAACTAAAGTCTTGAAACGAAAAATATCCAAAACGTATGAAATCATAGGCGAATCTGAACCTATCAAGCGTGTAAAAGAAGATATCGAGAAAGTCGCACCCACTGATGCCCGCGTGCTTATCACAGGTCCAAACGGCTCTGGAAAAGAACTTGTATGCAAATGGCTCCACGTCAAAAGCAACCGAAGCAATAAGCCATTGATAGAAGTAAACTGCGCCGCTATACCCAGCGAACTCATCGAAAGTGAGCTTTTTGGACACGAAAAAGGTTCTTTTACCTCTGCCATCAAACAGCGCATAGGCAAGTTCGAGCAGGCAAATGGCGGTACGTTGTTTTTGGACGAAATAGGCGACATGAGCCTCTCTGCCCAAGCCAAAGTATTGAGGGCTTTGCAAGAAGGCAAAATCACACGCGTAGGGGGCGACAAGGAAATCCCTGTCAATGTGCGCGTCATA
This sequence comes from Cytophagales bacterium, assembly GCA_013298105.1. Taxonomy (GTDB): domain Bacteria; phylum Bacteroidota; class Bacteroidia; order Cytophagales; family Microscillaceae; genus RDXI01. Next base: position 1,808 of record JAAFJK010000157.1, on the reverse strand, counting down.
GCGGCTACCAACAAAAACTTGCGCAAAGAAATTGAGGCTAACAATTTTCGCGAAGACCTTTATCATAGGATTGGGGTAATACTTATTCATGTACCTCCCTTAAATGATAGACGTGATGACATACCTCTTTTGATAAGTAAGTTTTTGCAAGATATAGCCGAAGAATACGGCACAGCACCCAAAAAAATATCGCCTGAAGCCTTAGAATATCTCACACAACTAAATTGGACAGGTAATATCCGCGAACTCCGCAATGTGATAGAACGCCTCGTAATCATGAGTGCAGATATCATCACAGATGACGACACGCGCACATACACCATCATCAGGTCATACTAATTATGAATCATAAAACGCTCGTTATAGGGCTTTTAGCACTCCTACTGCTTGGCTGGGAAGTGTTGGCTGAAGTAAGGAAGACCTTGCCTGCCGACAATATTTGGAAAACACTCCTGGACGTAAAATGGAAAAAAGCCTATAGCGAAGAACTCAAAACACAAGTGGAATATCCTGTATTCTCGCCTGCGGTAAAGGCACTGGAAGGCAAAACTATAGTCATAAGTGGTTATGTTTTGCCTACAACCTTGTATGAAGGTAACTTCACGATGCTCTCGGCATATCCTATGGCACAATGCTTTTTTTGTGGAGGCGCGGGTCCCGAATCTGTCATGGAAGTATATGTAAAAAACGGCAGGCGTTCTTTTGCCACTGAGCGTGTTACTTTCAAAGGTACGCTCGAACTAAACGCCACCGATACAAGCCACCTCATCTACAAACTCAAAGATGCGGTGTTGCATTATGCGCAGGATTAAATTAAAAAAGTAATTTTGTTGAACTCGAAAGTCTTTTTAACCCTTCTCCTTCACTGTTCCAAGTTTGTTTATAAATAACATTGATAGCGACTTTACTAATTTGTATTCAAAAAAAGTAGTCATTCTGTAAGAATCCCTTGTCGGTATTTTGCGTGGTGCTAAAGGAACAGGAGATGCTTACAGCATGATTACTCAATTTACAAATTAACAATGTCAGTAGCAAACTAAGGAACGAGTAAAAAATAAGATGGTCAGGTTTTTGTACGATATTTTGCGTTTAGACAAGGCGCAATAGAAGCGCGCAAACAGTAAGACAGTGTTTTGTAATGATTATTGCAACAAAGTATAAGCGCAAAAGATTAGCAAAATGTCCAAGTTATTTTTTACTCGTTCCTTACCAATATTCAGAAAAAGTCGTTTTTTTCGGTTGCCAATCCGCTTGCGATTGGCAATCCGAAAAAAACGATAAAACATATTATTTCAACAATTCTTGAAAATTGGCATTGTCTTGCAACCAAGCAAAATCTTTGCTTTTAGCTCTTTTTTTGTATTGACTGTCAAGCGTGATAGCATTTGAGAGGGCAGTCAAGGTATTGAATTTATCTTGCAATTTCGAAAAAGTGTTCGCCAAATACCAATGTGTAGAAGCCGTGAGCGCATCTAAAGAGATAGCCTGTTGGTAGCTTTGTATTGCTTCTTGGTGCATATCAAGCAAATCATGCAACTTGCCTTTTGCCACATAAGCCTCTACATAATCAGGCGCAAGAGCTATGCAAGCCTCACAATCTTTCAAGGCTTCTTCATATTGCCCCAAGCCTATTTTACTCAAAGCACGCCTATGATACGCTTCTGCATAGTCGGGCGCAATCTTAATCGCCGCATCACTGTCAAGTATAGCTTCTTGCAAATTCCCTAATTCGGCATAAACAAGCGAGCGCATCTGATAAGCTACCGCATCATGGGGTACGAACTTGATAACTGCCGTAAAATCTGCTA
>JAAFJK010000623.1 GCA_013298105.1 Cytophagales bacterium | reverse complement strand
TATGAAAAGTATTTATGAAAAAATAAGAGAGTTAAGAAAATTAAAAGATATTAGCCAAACTGAAATGGCTGAAAAAATGAATTTAACTCCTGCGGGTTATGGCAAACTTGAGCGGGGTGATGTGCAACTGACTATAGAGCGGGCTTATGAGCTTGCCACTATCTTTGGTGTGTCTGTTGTTGAGCTGTTGGGGGAGGGTGCTTCGGTGGTCGTGGTGGGTGGTGGTGAAGGTGCAAAGGAGTTAGAAGCAATCAAGGCAAAGAATGATGCTTTAGAAAGAGAGTTAAAAGATTTGAGAGAGTTATTAGAAAGTAAAAATGAAAATTTACAAACAGCTAAAGAGGTACTAATTGGTAATATTTTATTTTTTCAAGTGTTTGTGGATATAGACTATACAGAAGAAGAACTTGAGAAAAAAAGCGTTTCAGAACTTGCAAAAATTTTCAGAAAAGCCCAAAAAGCCCCCAAACTAACCTATCAAACCGAAAACACCCCTAAAAAAGAGGGTGGAATAAAAATTGATTAAAAAACGTGCCTACCATACATTGTAGGCATATTACAGCGTTACACTTTAAATATATACTATATCTATATGGTACAAACCCTTTTTATCAAAACGGACAATGAAAAGGCATTGGAGGCAGTAAAAGCCCTTGCCCTTGAGTTAGGCTTAAAATTTAGCCCTTTCGACCCTGATGATGACTATACAGCGGAGGAGGAGGCTGAAGACCTTGCTATCATAGCCGAGCGCAGAAATGATGAGCGCGTATCTTGGGAAGAAGTAAAACGTATTTTAAGCAATAAGGAGGAACGCGATGCCTTATGAGATTGTTTTTTCGCGCAAAGCGATAAAGGAATTAGCCAAAATTCCTACCCAATATGAAGAAGCTATCAAGGCACATATTGACGAACTTGCCGAAAACCCGCGCCCCTTTGGATATATCCAAATGAAAGGCGAGGACGCTTTTCGCGTTCGTGTGGGCAATTATCGTATTATTTACGAAATTCAGGACGATATTTTGTTGGTGTACGTGATACGCATAGCACACCGCAAAGATGTATATGATTAGCCCAAAAGTTCACTTTTTGTGAGTTTTTGCCGTTTTGTTGCTATTGGGTAATGATTACCCAGTAGCATTTTTTGTTTTTTGGGTTTGCGCCTTGCCTGCCCTGTGGGTATGGTAGGGAAGTAAAAAAGTATTGCGACAAAATGTCGCAATACTTTGTGGCTCTTTGGGTGTGCGCTATGGTAGGCAAGTTATTGAGCTGTATTTTTGTGTGCCTCTTTCAGTCCTGGTGCAAAAAGTAGGCAAGTTATTGAGCTGTATTTTTGTGTGCCTCTTTCAGTCCTGGTGCAAAAAGTAGGCAAGTTATTGAGCTGTATTTTTTGAGTAATCAAAATGAGTACTCAAAAAAAGCAAGTCCCCATTTTGAGGACTTGCTTTTGTATTATTACAATTTCCCTTTACCTAAAACTATCAGTTTCGTTGTTTTCTGCGGGTTTTTGTCTTTTAGAACTTCTAAGCATTTGATAAAGTACGCATAATGTTGTTGTTCCTCCTACAGTAAGTATTGTCGGAAATTCCGACAATACTTTTTGCGCCTTGCCTGCCCTGTGTGATGTGGTAGGCAAGTAAAAACCATTGCGACAAAATGAAGCACTGAACAAAAAGCGGGTAAATATTTCAGGTAATCAAAATGACTACCTGAAAGTATTGTCCCAAAATGATACAATACTTTTGTGGCTCTTTGGGTGTGCGCTATGGTAGGCAAGTTATTGAGCTGTATTTTTATGTGGATAAAATGTCCACCTAAAAACCAAAAGCGGATAATCCGCTTTTGATTTTTAGGTGTCTTTCATACTGCTAAAGTGTTTTATGATGTCTTGGGCTTCCTGTCCTCCGATTAGTTTTCGCCTGTCGGACTTCTCCCAAAACTTGAACCGTATGCACCAACTTCTCAGGGTTTTTGTATGTATTTGTAGCTCTCGTGCAATTTCGCTTTTTAGTTTGAGCATATCCAGGGTATGTGGTTTGGGTGCAAAAAAACTTGCCTACCTTACACTATAGTATGGTAGGCAAGTGTGGCGGTTATTCGTCCTCGTCTTCTTCTTCCTCCTCCTCCTCTTCTTCTTCTTCTTCTTCGTCCTCAAGGTCGTCTTCGTCTTCGTCTTCGTCTTGTTCTTCTTCTTCTTCGGGTTCGTCTTCGTCTGTGTCGTCATCTGCATAGTCAAGGAACGCATAGCCATTGGAGATGTCGCCATGCTCTATGTGGGCTTCTCCATCTTCCTCTATTTTGTCTATGACTTTGGAGAGATATTTTTTTGCATTGGTGTTGCTTTCAATGCTGTCGACTGCTTCGCGCAGGTCTTGTCGTGTTACAACTTTCAATTTTGCCATTGTTATATGGGGGTTTTGGACTGTGAAAAATATTTATTTTTTATTTGGAAAATACGAATTTTTTTGTTAATTTTGCTTTATGAAACATCTTGATAAAATCACAAAAGAAACATTAAAAGATGCAGTTTATACTCAACATATTACCTCTAAACAAATAGAGAGTTTTTCGGCTTGTTCGCGTGGAACTGCTGACAGAATTAAGCAAAAAATTAGAGATTATTTTGGCATAATGAAAGGCAATAAAATAACGCTTTTGCATTATATAAAATATCAAAAACTTGAGCATTTACTCCCGCAATAGTCTTACATTTTTTATTCTTTTCTGCCTACCTATAGTAGTATATAGGTAGGCTTTTTTTGTGTTTTGGTGGGGTGTTGGTGCTATGTCGGTGGGGGTTCGGTGGGGTGTTGGTGGGGTGTTGGTGCTATGTTGGTGG
>JAAFJK010000102.1 GCA_013298105.1 Cytophagales bacterium | reverse complement strand
TTAGGGCTTTTTAGAGGGCTGTTTATTTCTATTGCAAATATTTACCTATATGCTTGAAAGGGGAAAATAGCCCTTTTACACTTTTTTCAAAAAAGGGACAAATGGCAAATGCTCCCTGATAAATAGTTTGAGCTGATGTGCCTGAAACGACTATTTTAATTGTTTTAGCATATTTTAAAAGCCAAAATCTAAGAATGAAGGCTTATTGAACAAAGTGCAAAAAATGGAATCCGAAAGTTTTAAACATCTTGCCTACCCAAGCATAACAAAAGCCTGCACGAAAGTGTGGGCTTTTTGGTTTTTGAGATTTTTTTACTATCTTTGCTCAAGATAAATAAAATGATATGATGCAGTTTTTAACCAATGACAAAGGAAAAAAAATAGCTGTTCAGATACCTATTGAGGAGTGGGAAGCTATCAGTTACAAATTGAGGCATTTAGAACAAATGGAAACTTTGAAAAAAGGATTCCAAAGTGCTTTTCATGAGTGGGGACAAATCAAAAGAGGCGAAAAAGAAGGCATCACTTTAGACGATTTTCTCAATGCCCAATAGAATTGTAACCTCTGATAATTTTAGGCGCGAAGCAAAAAAGCTACTTAAAAAGTACGCTTCTTTGGCAGGCGAGTTGCTCGAACTCCGAAATGAACTTTTGGAAAACCCCGCTATGGGTGTGCATTTAGGCAATAATACCTATAAAATCCGTTTGGCTGTCAAAAGCAAAGGGAAAGGCAAAAGTGGTGGTTTGCGCGTCATTACCTATATAGAACTTGTTTTGCAAGCGGAAGAAATTAACCATGATATTTTGCTCATTTCTATTTATGACAAAGCAGACTTTGATACTATAGACGAAAATCATTTGCAATATCTTATTGATGCAGCCAAAGAAGAAAATCCACCTGAATAAAATGAAAACCATTACCCACCCGTCTACAGAAATTCTTGATAAAACAGCCTTTTTCTTGCTGAGAAAAAAGCACACGCCATGCGATTCGCTAAACAAATAGTGGAACAGATAGAAGCTGAAACGGCACAAAAACAAAGCTAACAAAAGCCTGCGCGAAAGTGTGGGCTTTTACAACAGCCAACAAATTGGTTGGTTTGTAGCGGGTTCTGCTTTGATACCTTGCCTACCCAAGCATAACAAAAGCCTGCACGAAAGTGTGGGCTTTTTTTGGTTATTAGTTTTTTTTTACTACATTTGCTACATCAAAACCTCAAAAATATGGTAGCTATACAAGGCATTTATGATGGACGGAACTTTTATGCTACAGAAAAAGTCCCCACAAACAAAAAATACAAGGTTATTATTACCTTTATAGAAGAAGAACATAGCACTTCTAATTTGGAGGCTTCGGCTGATTTGTATGCTTCACTTTTTGCAGAAGATGCGGAAGCAAAAGAATGGTTACATGATAGTCTGAAATCTTGACTAATGTGGTACTTGAGGCAACTGAAGAAAATGGATTGAGCAAAACATCTGTTGTTGATTGTTTATAGACTATGCTGAAAGATTAGTTTCTGTTTTGGGTACGCTTTCAGCAGAAGATATAGCAAAAATAGATAACGCACTGAAAATTGTTTTTCAGCTTGATTAGAAAATTCAAAAAACCTGCACGAAATATGGGCTTTTACAATATGCAATAAATTGGTTGGTTTGTAGCGGGTTCTGCCTTGAATTTGATTGGTGGGAAATAGGCTATTTCCTTAAACTCCCCGAAAGTTTGGAACTTTCGGGGAGTTTTTTTGATTTATTCAGAAAAAGTGTATATTTGTTCATTCATTCCTTCTTTACTATGGTACATTCCAATAGCCAAATTTATCAGTCTATTTTACACAATTTGAGTATCTTGCCTGCCGACAAGCTCTCAGAAATAGACGAATACCTGAAACGATTGAGGTTGCAAAACATGACACCTGAACAGAGAAAAGAGAACGCTGAACTCACTTTGTCTTTTGAAGGAATGTGGAATAACATACCAGATGATGAACTCGAAATTCGATTGAATGAAGATAGCCCACTACAGTAGAATTGAAGGCTTAGAGATAGAGAACTGGAGTTTGTAGCGGGTTCTGCCTTGATACCTTGCCTAGCCAAGCATAAGAAAAGCCCACCCGAAAGTGTGGGCTTTTTTCAAAAAAGACAATTTGTTTTTATCTTCCCACTGGCGCAAGCGTCCACGCTTGTGCCTACATAACTGAAGCCTCCTGGCTTCCGCGTAAGCGTTAAAACCGTGCTACTACAGTCCATGTCCTTGCCTACTTCTATGCAGGGAGGCAAGGTGTTTTCAGAAAAAAAACGTACCTTTGTAACACAAAATCAATCCAAATGAAAATGTCTGATAATCAAAGTATTGTGAAAGATTGCAGTTTTAACGCTTACGCGGAAGCGTGGACGCTTCAGTTATGTAGGCACAAGCGTAGACGCTTGCGCCAGTGGGGACTGTGGCAATGTATCGCAAACATTCTTGTTTGCGTGCTGAATAATTTTTAAGCTCATAATCGCCTGTGGCGCACAAACAGGAATGTTTGTGATACAAATTAGGTAAATACATAAAAGATGTGGGTAATAAATAACCTACTTTTTAATCAGAATCAACACACCAGTTTTAAACCCTATTGAGCAAAAAAGGCGTTAAAAAATGTCAGACAACCGTTATTTTTTACTCGTTCCTCAGAGTGCATAGCGTAAGTTCTAAAAAATGTTGTTTATTTGCAAAAGGTTTTTAGAATATGCGCAACTTTTTCGTGGCACTCATGGCATTGGGTGGACTTTTGTATGCAAGTGGGTATTTGCAAAATAACTTTCAGGACTTTGTGAAACAAGGCATAGACCGCTATGCACCGCCCCCAAAAAATGACCAAAAAATACAAAAACGCAACCAATACGAACCCGAAGACGAAAAAGAAAGTACAGAAGACTTGCCTACCAAGACCACAAAGCAGTTGAAAGCCTTGCCTACCAATGCCCCGAATGTTCAAAAAATAGGACGCAATGCACAAAATGACCTGCAATTCACGTATGTATTTCGAGATTCGAAAGAGAAAGGTGTGCAATTTACTTGGACAGGCGACCGCACTTTACACGAAACGACTCTGCCCCGAAGGTTTGGACTACCACGCAACTTTTTTGATAAAAATAGCCCTTATACCCAAAAACAAATAGATAATTTTTTGAAAAAAGGTTCTTTCAAACAGGTAACACTCGAAGGTAATCTTTATACCATACCTGACTACAACAAAATCGCAAGGGACAATAAAGCGGTTACTGCGCCTATTTATGAGATGATTCGACAATATTTGGGCAAAAATGCCACGCCTTCTAATATCATCGAAACGCTCATGACTTTTTGTCAAGACATACCCTACAAACGCCCGCCTGCCGCAAGGGGCAAACGCTATACAGGCGAGCTTGATGTACCCGCCAAGATGCTTACTGTAGGTACAGGCGACTGCGATACGAAGTCTGTTTTTTTTGTTTCGGCTCTTTTACAACACCCTACCATCAAGACGGTAGTAGTGTTGGTAAGCAATCCTGACCACATGTTTGTCGCTTACAGAGGTGTTCCTACGCCTTATCAAGCCTATATCACGTATCAAGGCGAAAAATATATCGTCTGCGAACCTGTAGGAAATGCTCGCCTGCCCATAGGCAAGTTGGGCTTTGCGGATTGTAAGACGCGCTTGGTGGCAAAGATAACCCCTTAACATAGCGCATTCATCAGAGAATATTTTGATGACAACATAATTAATTTGTGAAAGAGGCACGCGGATAACGCGGTTTTTTTAATTTCTAAAATATAAAAAATCCGTGAAAATCTGCTTAAGGAACGAGTAAAAAATAACT
>JAAFJK010000745.1 GCA_013298105.1 Cytophagales bacterium | reverse complement strand
TGTAAGAAAATCGTACCCATTCACACTTGCCATAAATGAAGCATTGCGGGGCAAATCTTCCATAACATCTTCATAAAGCCGCTTGTAATTACACTTTGGCAAAGAAATCAGCGTTTTTAGCGCGTTTTCGTCCTTGTGGTTCAGGTTTTTGAGTTGGTCATCTATATTGATAAGGAAAAAGCTATTCATGAGCCTTAAAACATTGTCATTATCTTCCTTGATGACTATGCGACCTGTAAAAAGGTATTTGTTGAGCGTTGGAGGGCAAAGATTGTCAAGCCAAGTAGTTTTAGCTGTCCCTTGTGTGCCTGTAAGCACTAAACAAGTGTGATTTTCACATTTCTGTTCGTTGAATACGTTTGCAACAGAAGCCACTAACCATTTTGTAAAGCATTTCAAAAAATATACTTCCTTGCCATTTTCAACTGTAAGTGTTTGGGCAAGTGCTTCAATGTATTTTTTACCTGTAATGGCAGGCAAGTTTTCAAAATAGCTATGCAAAGGATTAAATGAAGGCGAAAAATCGGATAACAAAGCATTTTCAACAGTTTCTTTCCCTATTTTCTTGAAAGATGTATTGTGCTTTATATCTCTCACAATGCTATTTAGCATAATTTTTGTTTTGAACTTATAATCGTTTTCTGTACGTTTTTTTATCTCTAATTGATTTTTAACAGTGTTGTAGCGAAAATCATAGTTTGCGCTCAAATAATCTTCCAAACGCTGTATTGACTTTTTAGGAGTGCCGTTATCACTTTTCGCTTTTTTAGGCGTTGTCTTTTTGACTTTGGGGGCTTTTTCCGTACCTTCAGGCTCTTTTGTGCCTGAAAAGTCGTCTGCTTGCGACTCGGCTTCTGTGTTCTCACGTTTTCCATTGAGTAGCCAATCTTTGATGACAAATTTTTCAAACCTCTCACAAAGCAATGCCATGTCTTTGGCTGAAGCAAAATCTTCAGGGTACGGCAGGTAGGCAAGTCCGTATTTTTGGGCTTTGAGTGCATTTTGTTTCTTGCCTGTTTCGTCATTGTCAAGGCACAAAAACACATCATTTGGGCTGTTTACCTTGCTTCTTAAAGTAGCCAAATCGTTGTCATTGATATATTGGCTCGCGCTGTCAAGTCCAACAGCCCAAATTCCCTCCTCACTAAATTTTACGTTCAAGGCTAAGGCATCTTTCAAGCCCTCTACTATCACAATTTTGGCGCATTTTTCAGGGAGTTGTGCTATGCCCCAAATGATACTTTTTTGTGTCGTTTCGCCTATCCAACCCCACTTGAAGTTTTTATTTGGGTGTTTTGGTTGATACTTCTTCACACAATCCTTGCCTGCCCTGTATGCGTAGGCAAGTTCCTCGTCTTCGTCAAGGCGTTTGGTGCAGGCAAGTTTGCCTGTTTCTATGTTTACAAAATCAAAGGACAGCAAAGGCAAAATTTCGTAGCGGTTCAGCCATTCTTGGGTAATACCAAACTTTGTCCAAAAATCCAAATACTTAGGTGTCCACTCCCCTATTTTGGGGTTTACCATACAGTTAGCCTTTTCCCTTTCTGCCTCTGTAGGCTGTGCAGGAGGCGTAGATTTGCGCTTTTCGTGTGGCTTTTTGTCGTAGTTATATGGCAAATATCCGTAGTCTTTGCCCAATTCTATGATAGCTTGTTTCCACCCTTGCCCATTGTCTTCCAAACCATGCCATTTCATATACGCTTCTACAGCTGTATAATGCTCGTATGTTTTGTAGTTGTGAATACGTGCAGGGTATTCGCCTTTTACATCTCTGAATCTTTCAGAGGAGGTTTTAGTAGTGTCAAAGAGCCTTACTAACTGTTTGTTTCGGGGCGCAAAGCCCAAAAGGTCTTGGAAGATAGACAAAGCATTGTCAGTATTCAATTTGCTTGCTATCTCTTTGAAATCAAAGTTGTTATTCATAAAATTTGGAAAAAAAAATAAACGAAAATTTTGTTTTTTCCCAAATTTTAGCTAACATTGCACTATGAAATTTTATTTTGTTAGCTAAAAATTTGAGAAATAAATACAAGTGTTTTGTTGGTGCAAAACACTTTTTTTGCCCCTACTCTACTCACATAGCATAGGGGCAAAAACTTTTTAGGCTTCAAGATTAGAGGTGTACTCACTTAGCAAAAACTCATGTAGTTTGGCTATAATCTCAAACATTAAGCCCTTCAAATCATCAAAGCAACTCAATGCTTCTGCGGTGGAAGCCTCTCTATCAGGCTTCAAATCAATCAGATGTCCAAACACTCCTACAAGGTCGTGCTGGTCGAGGCGTTCTTGAATAAGGGATTCTAAGATGTGAAATTGCGATTTGATATAGTCGCTGTTTTCGTGTACTTGGCACATGGCGCGTTTTGGGGGTTAAGAGTTGAGAAAAAAGGATAAATGAGAGTTTATAGTTCTGAATATCAGCGTATAGCGTGTTTCAGTATTTACGCCCTCTACTGTAGGCATAGCCTGCTCGATGCGCAGATATTCGTTGGTGTTTGGGATATTGAATATCTGTACTCTGCCGTTATCCCTTACTTTTTGCGTGTATAACGCCATTTTTTCAAGATGTTCCATTGTATTTATTTGGTTTATTTGTGGTGGGTTTGAGTTTTGATAAACTTGCCTGCATGGGAGGCAAGTAGCGCGTTTAGTTTGGCGGAAAAGCGTTTATAGCTTCTTTTGCAGATGTGCATGGTTCGTGCAGAAGGCAGATAGTTTGGGTTATTTTCTACCCACTTGTCGAACTTTGCCCTGTCTATTTCGCATAGATGAGCCAAAAACGTAGCTTCATTGCGGCTAAAATCGTGGACAAATCTATGCCACATTGTTTGTCCGCTATTTTCTGTTCCGTACTCAAAGATGAGTAAGAAATTCTCAAGGGTAAAAGGATTGTTCTTTTGCATTGTGAGAGATTGTTTTGAGGGTTTGAAAATACCTTGCCTACCTGTGGGCAGGCAAGGTATTGAGTTAAGATTTTTTTCCTAAGATTTCCACATCAAATGACTTATCAGGGAATCTTGCTTCAAATCTCTTTCTTGTCATGTACACCATATATGGTTCACCTTCTTTGCCAAAGAGTTCACCTTCTTTGAAGGGATCATATTCTCTACCATCAACAGTTACGATTTTTGCAGACGCTACCAAAGTATATTGATTTAGGGGACTTTTTTTTTCTTGATTCATACAGTTTGTTTTTAAAGGTTATTTGTTCTAAAAAATCGTTTTAAGCGTGTTTTAAGGCGTTTTTGGCTTCTACAACCTTCTGCAAACTTACACCGCAGGCTTCGGCAGTCTTACGCATAGAATAGCCATTAGCCAAATGCGCCTGTATCTCGGCTACCTTTTCCGCAGTTAGAGGTGGTCTGCCTGCTTTTCCTTGTTTTGATACATTCGCATTAAGTACAAAGCCTATGGTTTGGGGCTGTGCCTTTGGCGCGTTGTAGGGTTCGCCAAATACATTGAGTATGCTTTGAGTGGGGGAGGTTTCTTGTTGGTTCTCCTGTTTGGTGTTTTCGTTGTGTTGTTTTGCCAATGTACCTAAAAAGTACAGCGTAAAACCACTAAAAACCGCTATGTAGCAAGACAACCAAAACAAACTGTCATCTCCCAAATAGCCCCTATTCAAATTCAAGCCTACCATTATTGCTTCAAAAATGCAATACAAAATTTTTTGCTTTTCTGACTTACTTTGAAAAATGAAAATAGCCGTAGCCAATCCAAAAAACAAGCTGTCAATGTGTGAGAGTAACACCCGCAAAGCAAAAGGATAATTGAAATAGTCCTTATTTTCAGGGTTAGTGATGTGCAAGATATTCTGATAGTTGGTTATCAAAAATATCACTCCGATAGCGAGGGCAAAACTTACAGCTTGTTTGCCCGATAGCCAAGCTGTAAAGGAAAGGGGCGGTTTTGTCATAGAGTTGTAGAAAAATTAGAGGGTGGAAGGTCATCATCAGCGAAAAGAAGCCCTTTTTCGAGTAGTTCTACAAGTATCGCTTTTTGGGTTTTGTTTTTTCGTTTGCTTACCTTGCGTTCAGCAGAGATTAAGCGAACTTTGTCAAGCAGAGCTTCAGGCAAGTCTAAAGCATATCTAACTAAGGGGGTGTTTTGCATTTTCTTGTTTATATATGAATTTTGATACAAAGTTAATGGTAAAAATACTAAATACAATACAAATCATTAAATTTATTTTATGAAAAACATTAAAAAATTGATTTCTAACTATTTATAAAAAGAAATTTTTACAAATTTTCATTATTTCTACTATATTTGCGGTATGGATTTATCAGAAAACATAAAAAAATATAGAAAGAGGGCAGGGCTAACCCAAGCAGAAGTTGCAGAAAAGATGGGGATTGCCTCTCCTAATTATACTTTATTGGAAAATGGAAAAACTGAAATGACCATCAGCAAAGCTGAAAAACTTGCTGAAGTCTTTGAGGTGTCAGTGGGGGAGTTATTAGGGCTTGATGGTGTAGGCAAGGTACGTGAATCTACAGAGTTTGAAACACTCAAGAAAGAAAATGAAAGACTACAAAAAGAATTATCCTTGCATGAAACTATTAAAATGTATTCAGAAAAAGATGCTGTTATGATAGGCAATACAATTAGAGAGTGTCTAAATGATTTATTAAAATATTGTCTGCAACTCAAAGACAATATATTTTTTGATGTACCAACACCAATAGAAGATGATGGGACTCCCAAATTTTTAAGTAGTATAGAAGAATTTAGTTTTTCTCCCATAAAAAAGTATGTTTTTCAAGATATTGTAGATTTTAAGTTAGTTGATAACTATTTCTTTGATAAACTAAAATTAAGATTTTTTTGGGAAAAGGGAGTTTTTAAGGACGCTGAAACTATTGAGAGATACGAGAATTATAAAAAAAATACTTTAGAAAAAGATATTGATTTTCTTAGGTGTTACCAAAAAATAGCTAATGAGTATTTATTAAAAAACAAAACAAAAGATGTTTTTTATAGAGCTAAAGAACTAATAAAAGCTCGTGAAGAAGCAAAAAACCAGATATTTCGTTAATAACACATATATAAATAGTGTTTACTATGCTCACCTTCACACCCGCAGGCTACCTCACGCCAGTAGGCAAGGGGCAGGGCTGATAAACTTGCCTAACCGCATACAGTAGGCAAGGCAAAAAACGTTTTATGTCAAAACCCACTATATATTATGGTACAAACCCTTGTAATCCAAACAGATAACGAACAGGCATTGGAGGCAGTAAAAGCCCTTGCACTTGAGTTAGGCTTAAAATTCAGCCCTTTTGATAATGATGATGACTATACCGCAGAACAGGAGGCGCAAGACATAGCTATAGCAACTGAACGCAAAAAAGAACCTACCTACTCACTTGCAGAAGTAAAGCGCATACTTGCTGAAGATGCACAACGCATTGAAAAGGGGGTACATAATGCCCTATAGCGTTATATTTTCGCGTACAGCCTTAAAAGAATTGCGTAAAATTGCCATGAGTGAACAAGATACGCTTATACAAGCGGCTGAAGCATTGGCAGAAAATCCGCGCCCTGATGGTTGCAAAAAACTGAAAGGCAATAACGGCTTTTATCGTATCAGGGTAGGGGATTATCGCATTATTTATGATATTCAAGACGAGGTTTTGTATATTGAAATCTTGCACAT
>JAAFJK010000384.1 GCA_013298105.1 Cytophagales bacterium | reverse complement strand
AACATAACGTTTTGCAAACAGTTCTTCAAATTTTGCATTTAGGGCTTTTTAGAGGGCTGTTTATTTCTATTGCAAATATCTACCTATATGCTTGAAAGGGGAAAAATAGCCCTTTTACAGTTTTTTCGAAAAGGGGACAAATGGCAAATGCTCCCGGGGCAATCCCTTGTGGTTGCCCTCTTTCGAACACAAATTACGCTCTTATGCTCAAAATGTGCTTACTCAAAAGGGCAATCAAAAGGGACTGCCCCTACATTTTATTGTTTGACGATTTTCCTACTTACCTTACCTTCGCTTCCGCGCAAGTGCAAAATGTAAGTAGCGTTTACAGCTTGGCTCAGGTTAAGCGTTTCGGTGTCCTTGCCTGCCCACGTGCCTTGCCTGATGACCTTACCTGAAGCATCAACCACTGTATAGCCAACACTTTGTTTGTCAAGGCTTTGCAAACCACGCACCTCGAACATACCTGTTCGGCTTGGGTTCGGATATACGATTAGCTCGCCTACAGTTACTGCAGGCAGTACGCTTGTAGGATATACGACTTGGAAGGTGCGCGTTACGTTTGTAGCAGATTCGTACAATGTATTGCCTGCTTGAGAGGCAATAACGCTTACAGAACCCACACCTACTATAGTAAGCGTGCCATTGGAAAGGGTAGCCACACCTGTAGCGGGTACAGTGCTAAGGCTGTAGCTTATGTCAAGTCCTGCGCTTGAGGTTGCTCCCAATGCAAAAGGCGATTCTCCAAATACTTTGTCGGCTATGGTAGGGAAGGTAATGGTTTGTAAGCCCTTGCCTACCGTAAGCACCTGAGTTGCGTCTGTAGCCGCATAATAATATACATTGCCCGCTTGAGAAGCCATAATCACTGCCGAACCCACGCCTACTATAGTAATCGTATTGCCGAATACAGTCGCAACAGCAGGGTTTGAGCTTTGGAAAGTAAGTGCTAAACCCGAACTTGCTGAAACATTGATGACAAAAGGAATATCACCAAAGCGTTTGGTAGGGAAGGCAGGAAAGGTAATGGTTTGGTTTTGCTTACCTACATTTAGCACTTGTACCACGTCTTGAGCAGGATTATAGTTTGTACTTCCCGCTTGAGAAGCTGTAATATTCGCACTACCCGTTCCGCCTGTGAGCGTTACGAGATTGCCTGAAATAGTCGCTACAGAGGGATTAGAACTGATATAAGTTACAGCCAAACCCGAACTTGCTGAAGCATTCAGAGAGAAAGGCGCATCTGTGGGCAGTTTGGGAGGCAAGGCGTTGAATGTGATAGTTTGGTTTGCCTTGCCTACTGTGAAGCCCTGTGTTACGTTTGTAGCAGGATTGTAATTGGCATTTCCGCTTTGTGAGGCAGTGAAAACTGTAGAACCCACGCCCACAATCGTTATGGTATTGCCTACTACAGTGGCTACAGATGTATTCGAGCTAATGAAACTCACAGCCAAGCCAGAACTTGCCGAACCTATTATGTTGAAAGGAGCATCGCCAAAAGTCTTGCCTGCCAACGCATCGAAGGTAATGGTTTGGTTTGCTTTGTTTACGGTAATGGCTTGCGTAACGCTTGTAGCAGGATTGAAGGCACTATTTCCATCTTGTGAAGCGGTAATATTGGCATTGCCCGCGCCTACTATGGTAGCTGTGTTGCCCGAAATCGTGATAACATTCGTATTTGAGCTAACATAATTTACAGTCAAACTCGAACTTGCTATCGCACCTAAACTAAAGGGCGCATCTCCAAAGGTTTTGTTTGCCAAAGCCCCAAATGTGATAGTTTGGTTGTTTTTGGTAACAGTCAATACACGCACTACATCTGTAGCAGGGGCATATTGCGCATTGCCACCTTGCGAAGCAGTAATGTTAGTTGTTCCACCTCCTACTATTGTAATGGTGAAACCAGAAACAGTTGCTACAGCAGAATTTGAGCTAACCAATGTTACAGGCAAGTTCGAACTTGCTGTAGGGCTTACTACAAAAGGCGCGTCTCCTATGAATTTGGTAGGCAAGGTGGCAAACGTAATGGTTTGCGTAAGTTTATTGACAGTCAATGTCCTTACCACAGGCACTGCGGGGTCATAGTTTGTATCACCTCCTTGAGTAGCTGTAATGTCTGTGTTGCCTGCACCTACTATCGTGATAGTATTGCCTGAAATAGTCGCTACAGCAGGATTGGAACTTGATAAATTTACAGTCAAGCCTGATGTCGAGGTAGGATTGACCACAAAAGGTGCATCTGTTACGAATTTGGCAGGCAAGGCATTGAAAGTAATCGTTTGCGCAATTTTCGTTACAGTACCATTCAGCGCGATAGTAGGCGAGTTTGCCCCCGTACTGCTACAGGTGAGCGTGGCGGTTTTTGCGCCAGAAACTATGCCTGCTTTGAGGCGCACATAGATAGTCGTGGTAGGCAAGTCGCCACTTACATGAGCAATACTCAAGGCACTTGTCCAAGTGGTATTGTTGGTAGAAAGTTCCCAATCTGTAGTGTTTATGCTTATATTCGCAGCAGAGGAGATATTGGTAGCTGATAGGGTAAAATTTTGGGAAGCAGAGGCAACGCCAAAACTTGTATTAAAGCCCGAAATCGAAGCTGTAGAGGCAGTAAGTTGGGGCGCGGGTGGAATGAAGCGGGTTAAGCGCGATACGGAATTGGCATTATAAAGAGTTTGACCACCATTTGCCAGTATTTTGCCATCAGGCAAGATAGTATATTGCCAGATAAGCCCATAAGCCCCATGCCCTGTATTGAAAGTATTGTCTGTAGTACCATTGCTTTGCAAACGCACAAAATTATTCATTTGCGTACCAGCATAATCTTCGAATATGCCACCCACTATGATTTTTCCATTGCTTTGCAACTCTAATCCAACTACATAAATATCGCTTGCCTGAACATTGGGCGTAAAGTTTGTATCTAAAGCCCCGTTGCTATTTAAACGAGCAAGTTTATTGGCTACAGTTCCGTTAAAACTTGTAAACTCGCCTGCTATCAATACCTTGCCATCAGGTTGCACTACAGCGTTATAGACAATGCTGTTGAAACCTAAGCCTGTGCTAAAAGTATTGTCAAGCGAACCATTGGTATTCAGACGTGCTATGTTGTAAACATTTGTGCCATTGTAGGAATAAAAACTACCTGCGGCTATCACTTTCCCGTCTGTTTGCAAAGCTACTTTGAAAACGTATGATGAACTAAAACCCGTTCCTGTGGCAAAAGTAGCATCAAATGTGCCGTTGCTGTTCAGGCGAGCTATGCGATTAGTGGTATTGCCTGCATAATTTGTAAATGCGCCTCCTGCTATGATTTTTCCATCAGGTTGTAAAGCAAGCGAATACACTACCGCATCAAAACCTGCCCCTATACTAAAGGTATTGTCTATAGTGCCATTGCTATTCAAACGAACTATTCGATTGACAGTTGTGCCGTTGTAGTTAGCAAAATGCCCTGCCACTATGACCTTTCCATCAGGTTGGATAACCAAAGAGCGTACGGTAGCATCAAAGGCTGTGCCTGCGCTAAATGTATTGTCCAATGAACCATCAGCATTTAAACGTACTATTCGATTGACTGTTGTATTGTTGTAAGCTGTAAAACTACCCACTGCTATTATTTTGCCATCTGTTTGTAAAGTTGTTTGAATTACTGTGCCACTGAAGCCTGTTCCTACATTAAAAGTGTTATCCACTGTTACTGTAGTTGCTATAGGCGCGATAACCTCCCCATTCAAAGCTATGGTTTTGGTAGGCAAGCCTGTAGAACTGATATTGATATTGGCTGTTTTTACGCCTACAGAAAGTCCTGCCTTCAGACGCACAAGTGGTTGAGGACTTACCAAGTAGTAACTACCATTTGGCGTAACACTATAACTTGCCTGCCAAGTCGCGCCATTGTCAAACGACATTTCCCAATCTGTAGTAGAAAGGTTGAAATCTACTGCATTGGTTACATTTTCGGCTACAATATTGAAGCCTGCACTGAAAGAGGGGACTGTGGAAGTGGCGCGAAAAAAATTGATGGAAGTCGTACCCAAAATATTCAAACGCGGAGTCCGTGTGATATTCAGCACCAAGAGATACTCGCCTGTTTCCCAGCCCGATTGCGATTGCACCCAAAAGTATGCCTCGCCTCCATTCGTGAGCGTGAGCGCAGTACCTGTAGCATTGAAATTGGCGGAATACGTTCCACTTGCGCCTGCTTTTTGGGCAAACTTCGCATCAGCACTAAAAACCAATCCAAAAGAACTGTAAGGATTGTTGTAAGCATCTACCATATTGGCATTGATGGTATAATCCCAGCCTGAAGGAAGCGATACTTTGTAATAATCTTGGTCTGAAGCTGTATGCAAATTTGAGAAATTATTTATTACTGTACCTATTTCTAAAGTATTGGTTGTAAAAGTAGTAGTTAAAGTATAGGCACTTGGCTCTGTATTATTATTTTCAAATTCATCAGGCGCAATGGCTGTTCGACTTATCTGCACATCAAGCAAATAAGAACCTATCATCCCCTGAAAATAAGGCGAAACATAAAAGAAAATATCTCCGCCACCTACTACAGTGATAGGGCTTGGCATAGAAGTATCATAAGCCTCCAAAAAAGGCGTAGTCGTTCCTATCTTGTACCCAAACATCACATCACAACTATAAATCCCACCGTTGCCTGCATTGTAGCTGTCATGCACACGAGGCGTAATGGTGTAAGTATAACCCGCAGGCAAGCTAACTCTATAATAGTCATAATCAGTATCTGTATGTAGCGTAGAACCCCAAGTATAAACAGAGGCTGAATTAGCTGAAAAAGAAGGGAAGAAAGGATAAGCTGTCGAAACAGTGTTATTCGTTTCATAACCATCAGCAAAAATAGGCGGATTAACTATCGATATATTGATAGGATTGCCGAAGCCATTGCCTCCCATAAGTTGCCAAGTACTTGAGCTTGTGGGTTTGAACCACGCCACGATTTGATAATTGCCTACCACCAGCGAAGATGTGAGCGAAGCAGAACCTGTAAAAACGGTAGTTCCACCAAAACTCGTAGATCCCAAAAACTGCCCTGTGTACATCTGCACTGTAGAGATATAATTACCTGCAAAATCATGCAAAGCAGTCTGAAAATCACCATTGTAAGCAGTAGCCCCAAAATTCGCTATCTGATAACTTACTGTGAAACTATTGCCTTTGATGATGGGATTGGGATTTAGTGTCATACCTGTCCAAAGTCGTATATCCGCATTGTTTGTAACAGTGAGCGTGATGGCATTTTGTTGTCCTCCATTGCCTGTAGCTACAGGTTCCCAGTTTCCACCTGTGGGTCTATAGAAAAAATTAATCGTATAAGTGCCAGGCGTAGCTGCGGGTATACCTGTACTTGCAAAGTTGTAACTTTGCCAAAAACCTGCATTGGTAGTTTGCAAAGTAGAAATATTGCCTACATAACCTATAAAAGTTCCAGTTGAATTAAAAAGCCCTGCACAATAATCTCCCGAAAAACTACCTGCCCCATAATTGGCTACAGCCCCTGTTACAGAAAAAGCCTGCCCCACATTGATAGTAGCATTAGACAAACTCAGGTTGTTATACATTTTTAGGTTGTAATTGGCTACGGTAGCTATAGGTTTTACTCCAGTAAAAACCCCCTGACCATTATTAAAATGATAAGTGCCTGGATTTAAGGCATTTATAGCAAAGTATCCATCTTGGCTACCACCCCATCCCCAATTGATATGAAAATTATTGCTCGCATCATATCCATCAGCCACAAATAAATGCCCACCTGTTCCCTGCCCACGATAGGCTACAGGGCGTGACGCTGTTAATTCTACTTTTATTAAATTTATCCAATTTGTTTGAGTGATACCTATTTTCTCAACATATTGTAAGCCTGCATCATATTTAAAATAGTTCTTGAGTGCTGTACCAACTTTTGTTATGTCATAATTAGTACTCCCTCCTTGACTTGCAACCCCATATTGCATATCAACACCAATCCCACAATGCAACATCAAAGTAGCTATAGCACTGTTGGCACTTGTAAGTTGGTTAGGCATAGCCCCCCAGTTATAAGTGGTTGCTCCAAAATTTG
>JAAFJK010000797.1 GCA_013298105.1 Cytophagales bacterium | reverse complement strand
TTTGCATTTCGGACTGGTCGAGAGGGCGTTGTTTTTGTTCTTGCTGGAGCTTCAGCACTTTTTGTATGTAAGATTGAATGAGCTTATCAGCGTCTTGCATAGCTTTTTGAGATTAGGGGCTTAATAAAGGTATTGTAAGAATTAAATTGTCATAGTTTGATAACAACATCAATAATTTGTTAAAAATCATGTTTTTATTTAGTCTTTCAAATTGTGTAAATCATACATCTTAAAGCATATTTTTTTTTAGTGGGTGTGTTGTGTAATAAAATCTATGGAGCTTTGATTGAATATATCGGGCTGGTCTATGTTCACGACGTGTCCTGAATTTGGAATTATCTGCAAAGTTGCGTATTTATGTTGCTTTACCAAATTTTTTACTTGAGGCAAAAACATATGGTCTTCTTCACCCATGAGATAAAGGGTAGGAATGGGGACTTCTTTTTCTGTAAAGTAGCGCAAAAGCGGGTTTACTTCACTTGTAAGCTGATACCAACGAATGAACTCTTTTTGGCAGAGGCGTTTGGCTTCATTGATAAAGAGTAGGCGCGATTTTTTGTGTCTTTTGCGGGGCATGATTACCCATGCAAAAAGGCTGTAAATCCACATATAAGGCACAAATCGTTTGATTTTATTGCCAATATTCATCAAAATTTTTGAGCGAATGTTGAGCCTAATGACTGCCCCGCCGAGCGTCATGCTTTTGATTCTTTCTGGGTACTTTTCGGCTATAGAACGTATGATGATGCTGGCTAAAGAAATGCCTACAAAGTGTGCAGACGCTATGCCGTTGTGTTTCATGACTTCTACTACATCTTCGCTGATGTCTGCAAAAGTGTAGTCATTTTTCATGTATGCCTCAAAAAAATGTTGCGACTTTCCATGTCCCCGCAAATCGACCAGCAAGATATTGAAATGCTCTTTGAATACGCGCAGTTGCCTGTACCATATCGAGGAACTACCTCCTGCACCATGTATGAAGACCACCCAATCTTTGTCGGGCGCGAGTTCATGTTTTTTGTGATAAAGTAACATATCAGTGGGGGTTTATGGTGAGCAGAAGCACTGCAAATATACACCAAATTATCAACAAAACAAAACGCTTTATTGTTTGGGAGGATTTGCAGGTGCAAGACTGTTAATTTTTAAAAACGTTTCTCAAAAAAAATGTCTGTAGGCTGAAAAAGAGTTAATTTGTGCCGTTGTTGGTATCTCGAAAAATTGGGCGTGATTTTATTTATAGCTACACTTGCCTACCCCATTTTTCGTGTACCAACAACCCCGCGCAAAAGCGCAGTAGAGAAATGTGTGTAAAATAAAATCCTTGCCTGCACTTTTCAAACATCAACAAGGGCTAAAAAAGCTGACAGGACAGGCAATAACTATAGCTTGTTAAGTTACAAACTTAATACAACAGGTTTCTGGATAAGTATCTTTTTTGTTAGCGCATTTTTTTGCTCTAAAATAGGTTTAAGATTTTCTAAGAGCTTTGCTTTTTGCGCCTCTGTTAGCACTATTTTTTGTGAATTTTCCATAATATTTTAAGAAATGGGTTTTATAATCAAAGTAAAATAATCTCCAAAAGGCGCAAAAGTTTCTTTTACACCTGTTTCTAAAACGCCTATCACCTCATAATGTTGTGCTAAATCAGCTAAATTATTGCGTACAATGCGATTGTATAGCTGACGTTTCAATGTTGTGTTTCCTGTGATGCTCACTGAAGCGGTAGGCAAGGCACTGAAAAAAATCTGTTACTATCCTGAAAACTGTAGCAAATATTTTAGCCATATCTTGGTTATCGCTTATGCTCATATCATCTATAGCTTGTGTGGCTAAGTCAAAATCTACCAAAGCCAAATTGTACAAATCAGGTTCTATTTCCTGAAAGAACACAAGTTTGGTAATGCTACCTTGCTTGCCTACGCTCTCAAAAGTATAGGCATAGCCTCCCTCTAAAATTAACTCCTCAAAGCTGTAAAAAGGTTTGTTCATATCACAAAAATACACGCTATCCTCCAAAATACCAAACTTGCCTACCCACTAAAAAAACAACCACGCTAAAAAGCTGTTTTTCAGGGGTTTAGCGTGGTTTTGTATTGGTTTTAGTACGGATTAGCTTGGCGTTGTTTTGCTTCGCAAAACTATACACAACAATACAATAAAAATTACTTAGGTTCGTTTTTGTTTGAAAGCTATCATAAAATATGACCACTCAAATAAATTTACATCATCTTTGGCACGAAATAAGTCTTTTGCCTATAGAAAGCCTGCCTTATTTACAGGCTGTGGTGGAGAAATTGCGCACCCAAACCTTGCCTACCGAAGCTGAGATATTAGATTGGGACGAAATTTTGCAAGACATTCACACACATAGGCAAAATAATAACCAACGTTTGATGCAAAACTTAGATAATCTTACTTTTTGAGATGGCGCAAATTCTACTCGATACTGACATCATATCGTATTATATGCGAGGTAATGAACAAGTTGTACTAAATTATACGCAACACATTGATTTACAAGGCTTTGTTTACGTAAGTCGCATATCTGTTTTAGAAATTTTAGGTGGCTTGAAAATCAAAAATGCTACCAATCAAATACAAAGATTCAGAAACTTTTTGGCACAAAACCAGATTCTTGAGCTTACACCCGAAGCCTCTGAAATAGCTTCTGATATATTTGCAGAGCTTCATAAACAAGGTAAACACAGTGGCAATTATGATATTTTGATAGCGAGTACAGCAATCGCACATGATTTGACACTTTGCACAAATAACACAAAAGATTACGAAAATATTTTGAATTTAAGCCTTGTAAATTGGGTTCTCTGACAATTTTTGTGGTAGTTTTTTTTGCTCAATAGGATAGGGTTTTAAACCCTATCCTATTGAGCAAAAAAGGCGTTTCTTAAATTACTAACTTGCTCAAAAAATGCTTCTCCACAAAAATTGTCAGACAACCGTAAATTGGAAATAACAGCACTTATTTCTTGCCTTTTGTATTTATTTTAGTACGGATTAGCTCGACATAGTTTTGCTATCGCAAAACGCAAGGTACAAACTTGCAAAATAGAAAACGTTTTCAAATTTGTAACAAATTTACACCTTCAATTCTTTCAAAAATTCAAAGTTTTTTCTATTTTCTAAAAAAGCATCATGCTGTTCGTCTGACATAGTGGGTGCAGACAATAGAAAATCTTGGAAAGATGTTTGAGGTACTTTTTTTTCTTTCTCCAATATTTTTTTAGAGTCTTGTATCAATCTAACTAACTGATTAGCAGGCAACTGTTTTACCATTTCTAAAACTTGTTCATAGCCCAAACTTATTTTTAGTTCCATAATTTTACAAAGTTTATACCTTCTATTTTTACAAAAACGTTTATACAAGCATTTTAGTTTCAAATTTGTATTGATTTGAGTATGGATTGGCTCGGCATTGTTTTGTTACGCAAAAGGTAAGTTACAAAACTTGCAAACCACTAAGTTGAAGTTGTAAACTTCAACTAACATATTGACTTTTAAGTAGTTAAGCATACTTCAAGGAACTGGGGATTGAAAGTGATCTGATTTGAGTATCAGTATAAACATACCACACAAATAGAAAACCATACAAAAACTTGAAAAAAAAAGAATTTCTTTGGATTTTTCTTTGTTGTACACTTGTTTTGTGATTATACATTCCTCTGGTTGTCTATAGCATTTAGCGTAGATATATTTTCCATTTCTATAATCAACACTTATAATATTGTCATTATTGAAGTGGATGATGCCTACATATATCGATAAAGCAACCATAATAGTTCTATAGAATGGCGGGAACTCATCAGCACTAAGATTGTTACCCAACCATCTACCCTTTGCGTAGTAACCAGCTACAGGAGTTACAATAAAAATACCAATATAAAAAATAGAAAAAGGCTCTATAATTTCTTCAAAGTTATTTCCTTGCAACGAAATTATATGCGCAAACACTGAAAAACAAAAGCCCACAAATGCTACAGAAGCAAAAAGCATTCTTACCCAATATGGTATTTTCATAATGTTAAAATATAAGTCCCATGTTCATTTAAGTTTCCTACTTAAATGCAAAGGCATTGCGGTTGTAACTGCTACGCCAAAGGCGCATTACACTGCAAATATGAATAAAACTTTGAACAAAACAAATTTTAATTAAGCAGTTTTTCGTTTTTTAAAGGCTTCCTTCACTTCTGCGAGGGACATAGTATTACTTGGGGCTTGTTTAGCCTCATCATACAATTTGATACAATGGAGTTCATCTAACTCCTCTTGCATTTTCAAAAACTCTGCTATGGGAATTTGTACGGCTACGCGCTCACCCTTGTTGTTAGTCAAAAATTGTATCATGTTTTTGTAACGTGAGGTTTGGCAATTTATTGTTTTACTCTTTCCTATAGGCAAGTTCTATCTTTCGAGCTTCTACAGCATTTTGTAGCTCTTTGAGTGTCGCGGAGGCTTGTTTTACATCTTGTGCCAAGTCTGCTATGCCTTCCTTGCCTTCCGCTACTTTCGTTTTTAGGGAGGCAAGTTTAGTCAAAATCTGTTCTTTGAGTGCTGTTTGATTCATAGTTTTAGAATTTTACCCTCTAATTATCCACATAAAACCCTATCAAATATTGCAAAGCACCCAAAAGTTTAGGTAAGTTTTGCGTCCCGTATGTTTCTGTATCAATCCACAAAGTGCTGTTTTCCAATTTCAGAAATTGCCAACTAAATCCATTTGTAACAGCCCCAAAAATAATAGGAAAGTTACGGTTTTGTTGTTCGTTGAAAAGCCTTGCCGCATACATTTCAGCCCCGCATTGCCCATACCATTTATCCAAACTATCGTCTTTAGCCTCAAAAATACCTATAACGGGTGCTTCTATATTCGTACT
>JAAFJK010000202.1 GCA_013298105.1 Cytophagales bacterium | reverse complement strand
ACTTCCACCAAACAACCCATGTACTCTTTCTTTAAATATGGGTTTGACTGTTTACAAGAAGCATTCCAACAAGCTGATATTCAGAAAATTAACTTCGCTAATCAAATTTTGTCATATACTTAGGTATTTTTCATAGCGTTTGTCCCACAATGCTTTAGCGTCCTGAAGTGTGGCGTAAGGCGTATATTTTTGTAGGTAGGTATTTTGAATGTCAAGGGCTGTAAATTCGCCTCCTGCAAGTTCGTGCTGTGCCAAAATGCGTTGCAAGTCTGTTTTGATTTGCAAAAGGCGTTGGTTTTGGACTTCTGCCTCTGTGTTGCCTGTGCTTATCATTTGCGTTTTGTTCTGCCAATTTTCGGGGTGTACGCATACACTTGTAGGAAAACCTATGGAAGTGGGTCGTTCTGCATTGAGGGTTACTCGGCAATAGATAGGTGTCAAGCCTGTACGTTTACTTTTTTTGGATTTGAAAAGCCAAAACAAAACAGATAGTTTGTTTCTTTTGATTTGAGGGATGTTTTTCATACTTTTGAGAGGGTTTGAAGTTGAGAATGATGTTCAGATACAATTTTTTGGAGGGTGTATATCTGATGTAAAAGATTGAAAATGAGGCGGTCTATAGCAGGATTTTCAAAGAAAAATGAACTATGTACCCCTCGTGTTACTCTTTCGACTAATGGCATTATTTCATCTATCATAATTGTTTGCCTCTCGTCAAACAAAATATTTTTGCTATCTTTGCGTTTAGATTTGAGAGAGAGAGGGAGAAAGAGCGGAGAGGGGCATACACAAGGTTTGCACTTGTTCGGGGGTTCAGGGTATTCACGCTGTAGTAGCGGGGGTGCGGTGGCTTCGTTTCTTCTTTTCATTTTCGGAAACATTAGGGCTTTGCGGTACTCTTGCATTGGGTAGCAAAGCCCTTTTTGCGTTTAGGGGGTGGAGGCAGTTTGAGGCGTTTCAAGGCTATCATTAGCAAATAGCAAACCTTTTTCAAGCAATTCAGTAACAACAGCTTTTAGGGTACGATTGTCGCGCTTTTCCATTTTGCGCTGATATGAAATGTTGCGCATTTTGTCAAGCAAGTCTGTAGGTAAGTCTAAAGCATACCTTGTGAATAGAGGGGAGTTTGTCATTATTTCAAGTTTTACATTTATTTCATTGCAAATATACATTATTAAAATGATATTATGCAAATATTTATCATAAAATTTTTGTTAAAAAATCACGATAAATGTGTAAAAAGTTGATTTACAGCACTTTAAAAGTGTAAAAAAAGTGCTATCTTTGCACAATGAATATCATAGAAA
This sequence comes from Cytophagales bacterium, assembly GCA_013298105.1. Taxonomy (GTDB): domain Bacteria; phylum Bacteroidota; class Bacteroidia; order Cytophagales; family Microscillaceae; genus RDXI01. The sequence goes on along the minus strand of JAAFJK010000202.1, from coordinate 1,832 downwards.
ACATTAAATCATTGCGAAAAAAGGCAGGGCTTACCCAAAATGCAACATCTGAAAAGTTGAATATGGCGCAACAAAACTACAATTTGCTTGAAAATGGTAAAACAGAAATTACCTTGAGCAGGTTGGAAAAGCTCGCTGAAATCTTTGGCGTGTCTGTAGGGGAGTTGCTGGGGCTTGAGGCTGTAGGTAAGGCAGGGGAGGTCGCAGAAGTGGAGGCTTTGAGGCAAGAGAATGAGAAACTAAGAAAGGAAAGAGATATGTTTATGCAAATAATTGAAAATCAAGCTAAAGCATTGGGGGCGTTGGCTTTAGAAGAAATGACAAGCCCTGAAGCCAAAGAGAAATTTAGAGAGCAAATAAAGAAAAATGCTAAGAATAGCACCCAAACAGAAGCAAATACAGATTATATGGCTTATGACTATGGATTGCCTCCTGAAGATTAGCTTTTTAGGAAAGTTCAATATGAACCTTCGGCACATACACGCCTGTACGGTAGGCAAGATAAAGCCCTTGCCTGCCTGTGCGCTATGGTAGGCAAGACAAACAAAAGCCCTTGCCTGCCTGTACGCTATGGTAGGCAAGATAGGCGTTTTACATTAAAACACACTATTTCAAATATGGCTCTTATTTTTAGTCCTGAAGGTTATCTTACGCCTGTAGGCAAAATAACAACCGACTTGCCTACCCTTGAGCAAGCCTTTGTAAAAGATTTTCCCACTTCTACTACACGTACTCGCCTGTGGGCAAACTATTTGCAGTACCTTGAGCGTTTTAAGCAAAAGGTTACAAAGACTTTTGTGCAGTGGCTCAATGGTAGCTTTGTAACCTTGAAAGAGAACCCAAACGATATTGATATTGTTACGTTCATAGACTATAGCATATTTGAACCAATGGAGGCACAACAACGCCTTGAGGATTTTTGGAGTTACAACCTTGAGAACAAAGGTTTGGATAGCTATTTATTGGGTGTTTACCCTGAAAATCACGCAGATTATCAAAAATACCAAAAATATTGCAATGATTGGCACACAAGATATTGCAACTCAAAACAAAACGAATCCGTTTTGGAAAATGTAAAAGGATATATTGAACTTAAATTTATCTAATCACAATGGAAACAAAGCAACCACGCACAATAAGCATAGTAGAAGCGAACCTTGAGCAAGTGAAGTGGCTCAACAACATGATAAAGGAGGAACTTGCATCAGGCAAATCAAAAGAAAGCCTTGTTATTCGCCAAATGGAGTATCAACGCGAAAAGTACCTCAAGGAAATAAACGAATACCTACTGACTTATGAAGTAAGTTTAGTAGCCGCTTAATCGTCTATTTATCACAAAAATAGAAGCCCTTGCCTGCATAGTAGGCAAGGGCTTTTTTATCCTTTTCTTTGTTTGGCGTATTTGTCTATTCGCCTTGTATTGGGATATTCAATAGAATACCCATGCTTATCAAAAAAGCAATCATCTTCACTATCAAATCCCGCAACAACAACATTGTTGAATACCACAAACGCACCTTCAGGCGCATAATAAATGCCATTGGACAAAATGAGGGTTGAACCAATTTTATACACTTCAAGCGTACAATCTCCCGCTTTAAACTGTATTTCTATCTCTTTGCCTTGATTATTTTTTACCCAAAGACTATCAAACATTCCCATAGTAAAAAGCAGAGGTTTAAGTGAAACAATGCGCAAATATACATAAAAAACCTTGCCTAATATGAGTAGGCAAGGTTTGGGTAGGCAAGTAGTATGAAAAACGCTTTTCTGAAGCAACGCATTCGCGCCTTTTACGCCAATGGACTTGCCTACTTTATCGTATAGCCCTT
>JAAFJK010000177.1 GCA_013298105.1 Cytophagales bacterium | reverse complement strand
CAAGTTTTTTATGTTTGTACCTGCGACATTTGCTTGTTTGGCATTGATGGAAGTTGGGTTGTATCATAATTTTGAAAAATATAGTATTCAAAAAATTCTTATTCAATTCCTGTCATTTACAGGGCTTATGAGTTACAGTATTTACCTTATTCATCAACCTTATTTGGCTGATTTAATAAGTTTTTATAATCCTAATGCTTATAGCATTTTTTGGAATAATTTAATAAGAGCTATATTTACATACCTCACAATATACGCAATATCCTATTTTTGTTATCAATTTATAGAAGTAAAAAGTATTGAATTTGGAAAAAAACTAAAAAAATAAAATGAAAAATCTTATCAAAAGAATTATCAACCGCCTAAAACGCATGGTATTCAAACCCGCACCCCTAAAACCCTCTGAACCTTACGATTTTGATAAATCAAATCCGCTCGGAGGTGGAGGTGAGAGGGTAGATATTACCTTCAACCCAAAAGTAAATTTGGATTTTGATGTGTTGGATATGTACCAAAGATGCCACTACAGACGCTATCAATTTGCTATTGAACAGATAACTACAGGCAGTATTTGTGGCGATTTTGCGTGTGGGACAGGCTATGGTTCAGTGATGCTTGGCACAAAAGCAAGTCAAGTAGTAGGTATGGATTTGAATGACCATGTTGTCAGACAAATTGCAGAAAGATATAAAAAATATCCGCACGTGCAGTTCAAAAATGATAATTTATTGCATATAGATTATGTTGATTATTTTGATTTTATTGTTTCGTTCGAAACCATTGAACATTTCTGTGATGAAGACACTATAAAACTTGCACATATCTATCAAAAAGCCTTAAAAAAAGGTGGAAAATTGATTTTTTCAACACCTTATATGCAAGCATATAGTGCAGAAGATGTGGAGAAAAATGGATTTCATTTGAGTTTTTATTATGATGAAGAAAAAATGTCTAAACTATTAACTTCTTGTGGTTTTGAAATCGTATTTTTCAAATTTCAAAATTATATCACCTATACGATTGATGACGAAACCCAGAAAAAAGAATTTTTGATTGGTGTAGCCCAAAAAATATAACATGAAAGTTTCTATTTGCATTCCTACCTACAAACAAATATATTATCTACAAAAAAACCTTGAATCTATTTTAATCCAAGATTATACAGACTATGAAGTAATCATCACAGACGATACGCCTAATGATGATGTAAAGACTTATGTAGAAAGTATGCACGATAGGTTTGAAGGAAAATTACAATATTACAAAAACGCTGTTTCATTGGGTTCGCCTGAAAATTGGAATAAAGCTGTGAGTTATGCTAAAGGTGAGTACATCAAAATACTACACCATGATGACTATTTTACAGAGCCTTATAGTCTTAGAAAATTTGTAGAGGCATTAGACAATAACCCTCAAGTTGATTTTGTTTTTTGTGCTATATTTATGGAATTTTATGGTAGAGGCACAGATTATGTTTATATTATTTCTAAATATAAACAAGAAGAATTAAATAAAAATCCTACTTTTTTATTTTTTGAAAATTGTGTAGGATTACCAAGCGTAACTATACACAGAAGGTCAGCACATTTGCCATACAATAAAAAACTAAAATGGGTAGTAGATTTTGAATTTTATATCAGAATATTAAATAAGAATCCTAATTTTATATTTATTGATATGCCTTTGATTGCGGCTACCTATCGCGTTGCGCACAATGTAACCAATGAATGTGAAAATAACAAAGAAGTCGAACTATTTGAGTATGCTTATCTGCTCAATAAAATTAAAAAAAACATACCAAAAGAAGAAAAAATACAATACTATGATTTTTACATAAAATTGATGGAAAAATATGGCATATATTCTGTTAGGCAAATGCTTTTTATCAAAGGTTCTAAATTTATACCAAAAGAAATCTATCTACACATACTAAATAGGCAAATCATGCATAAAATAAAACAGTTTAGGCGTATTCTTTTTTAGTTTTGATAAATACAGACATCTACTTGATTAGTTTTTATGACAAATACTCCCCTGATTACGGTTATCATGCCTGCTTACAATGTAGGAAAATATGTAGCAGAAGCAATAGAAAGTATCCTAAATCAAACATTCAGAAATTTTGAGTTTTTGATATTTAATGATGGCTCTACAGATGATACTGCCCATATAATTCGACAATATGCAGATAAAGACCAAAGAATTACCTTCTTTGATTATCAGCAAAATACAGGCTACTTAAAACACCTAAACGAAGGCATAGACAAAGCAAAAGGCAAATACATAGCGCGTATGGACGCAGATGATATAAGTTTGCCTGAAAGATTTGCCAAACAAGTAGCATTTATGGAAAATAATCTTGAGATGGTGGTGGTGGGTACAAAATACACTACTTTTGGTGAACGTATCTTTACAAGGCAACTTGAGGAAAATGATGAACAGATTAGGGTGCATCTGTTAGAAGGTTGTACTTTCTCGCACCCATCAGTGCTAATGCGGGCAAAAGTATTGAAGGATAATAATTTATATTATGACTTAAATTATTATCCTGCTGAGGATTATCATTTTTGGGTTGTACTATCTAAATACGGAAAATTAGCTAATCTTACTGATATTTTATTATTTTATAGATTGCACGAAGAACAAATATCTGTACAAAAAAATGAAATTCAACAAAATAAAATTCATAAAATCAGAGCCTTACAATTTGAATATCTTGGCTTGACTAAGCAAGAAAGTTATACACTTTTACAAATATTTCAACAGCCTGATATCATAGCTAAGGAATTATATACTTCCGCTACTATTTGTAATATTGCTAAAATCATCAAAAAAATAATCTGCCTAAATCAAAAAAAAAGCTTATATCATGCAAAATACTTGAAAAATATGCTCAAAGATAGATGGCAAATAATAACTAAAAATACATTGGTTGATTATAATTTAAGATTATTTTTCACTTATTTTTTCAATATATTTCCAACTTTTTCTTGTTTTTCTTTCAAACAAAAAATAGTATTTTCTTGGAAATGTTTGCTTCATTGGAAAACACGTATATGAAAGTAAACAAAAAGTTAATAGAATATGTTTTTGGTATAAAGGTGCCGTCCCTACAATAAAATCATTCTGTTTCTTTTTACCTCTTACTTGGCTTCATAAGAAAAAATAAAATATAATTTTAGTTACTGTAAAATTTTCGTATATTCTTGTAAGTTCTACAAAAAATACCATGTAGTAAGCCCTTTTGCGTGTGTAGCCCCCAAACCCCCGGAGGGGGATTTTCGTTTGCTACATTTTACTATCAAAGTCCTTATAAAGCCCCCTCCG
>JAAFJK010000470.1 GCA_013298105.1 Cytophagales bacterium | reverse complement strand
CAATGGAGCAATGGCAAAACCACGAAAGACATCTTTGGACTGATGCCCACAGATGCCCTGGCTTTGCAAGTATTGGTAAAAGACGAAAATAATTGTGCCTTTACCCTGAATGTTACCATCAATTTAATTCCTGCCTCCACCACGAGCATAGCGACTGAACCCGTTTGTTTTGGCGAAAAACCTATCTTGACTTTCAAATACACAGGGCAGGTAAGACCATATACCATCAAATACACAGACGGCGTGCAGACTTTCACAATCCCGAACCTAACCGCAGACGAACACGAGGTAACAATCAACAACCCTGTAAATAATACGGTTTACAAACTAACAGAGGTAAGTTATGCAGGCAGTGGCGTATGCAAGGCGGGCGTTTCAGGCGAGGCTAAAATCGTGATTTGGGACTTGCCTAAAGTCCTAAAAGTGGAAACAAAACCTGAAAATTGTGGCAATAAAAATGGCAAGATTTGGTTTGAAATGCCCGCACAAGGACAAGCACCGTTTTTATATTCTATTGATGAAGGCGATAATTTCCGTACTGTAGCAAAATTTGATAGCCTTTCAAAAGGTCGTTATACGCTTTTGATTAAGGACTTGAATGGTTGTGAATATGAATATGCACAAGCTATCAATATCAACGAAATTAATTGCCCACTCGTAGGTTTGCCCAACTTGATAACGCCCAACGGAGATGGTAAAAATGACAAATGGGAGCCTGAAGTCTTGCGTTACCATAAAAAATGTATCGTAATCGTTTTTGACAGAAGCGGCAGGCAAGTCTATAAATCTGAAGCAGGTTATTACCCCAAACCTTGGGACGGTACAAACAATGGCACAGAATTGCCTATGGACACGTACTATTACACCATCGATTTGCGTGATGGTTCCGAAGTGTATAAAGGTTTTATTACTTTGATGCGATAAAAAAAGCCCCCTAACCCCCGAAGGGGGCTTTTAAAAATCCAAAATCAATCAACTTGGCGAAAGAGTTCCCCCTTCGGGGGTTAGGGGGCTTTTAGGGCAAAGGCATTTTTTACAAATATGAAAAAATCAAATTTATCAAAAATATTCCCCCTTCGGGGGTTAGGGTGCTTTTTATTTTCCCTATTCTTTTTGTTCAGTAGCTGGGTAGGCAAGGCACAACAGATGCCCCTCTTTACCCAATATATCAGCAATCCGTACCTCGCCTTGCCTGCCGCCGCAGGTATGCGCCACGAAACAGACATCAAACTAACCACGCGCCTTTCAGGAATGGGTGTACAAGGTGCGCCTACTTCAGTTTTTCTTACTGCCAACACGTGCCTTGTGCAAAAAGGTGGTTTCAAACATGGCATAGGCATCAGCCTTTTCAACGATAAAGCAGGACTTTTGGGCAGAACCAACGCCAACGCCATCTACAGTTTTCACTTGCCACTGAACCCTGAAAAGGGCGTTTATTGGGCTACAGGCTTCAATATGGGCGTTCAGTCTTATAACTTTGATGAGGCAGGCAAGGTCGTTACCAGTCCAGACGACCCTGTGGCAAATACGTCTTTCAACGCTACTGCTATAGATGGAGGCGTGAGTTCTATTTTGTATAGCCCCGATTTTTTCATAGGATTGGGTAGCAATTTGATTTCCTCGCGCCAAGTAAAATGGTTCAATAGCAACAAAATAGATGGCGTTCATCAACTCATGGCAGGTTATCGTTTGGCATTTGCCGACAATAAATGTGGCATTGTGCCTTCAGTTTTGGTGCGCAAAGTGGGTACTTTATTGCAATATGACGCTTCGGCAACTTTCCGTGTGAAAGATTATTTTTGGACAGGCATCACTTACAGAGGCAAGCAGGGCATAGCCATGATGGTGGGTGCGGGAGGCAAGAACTTTAACCTTACCTATTCGTATGATTATTTCAAACAAAGCGGATTCAGTGGTTTCCATGAAATTACTTTCGGGGTGCGCTTTTCGAAAAAAGCGAACAGAGATGTAGAGCCTTACCGCTATAAATCTAAAGACGCGCTTCGAGTGCCTACATTTTGGTAAAATTAAAAATATGGAAAATTTATATCTGGCAGCAGTCGACAATGATGAAGGTTTTTTTCCTGAAGTGGTCTTTGATGCTGAAAAAGAATATTTATCTTTTGAAGGAGATTGCAATCCTATAGATACGGAAGCGTATTTTGAACCTATTTTTGCATGGATAACAGCGTTTTTGCAAACTGAAGGCAGAAAGATAATCATGCGCTACAAAATGGGTTATTTAAATTCATCTTCGTCAAGACGTTTGTATGATATACTTCACTGTTTAGAGCAATATCATATCACAGAAAAAGGAAGTCTATTTCTTAGCTTCCACGCTGATGCATCAGACCCTGATTCTATAAAAGACACTCAATGGACTACTGAAGACCTCAAATGTCCTTACGAAATTGTGTTATACAATGAACCTACCCAAAACGAATAACAACCACCTTGCCTGCCCATGCAAAACCTCCACATACCTTCCCCAAACCAAGATTTGTTGCCTGAAATCGACTTCAATGCCGAAACTCATGAACTTTCTGCCGTTGTTGGTGTTCGGAAAGTGCAGGCAAGGTTTTTATTTCACACATATTCCGCTACTGCACTTTTCGACACCAACAACCGACAGCTTTTGCGCGGTGTTGTTGGTACTCAAAAAATTGGGTAGCGAAGTACAGCTAAAGAATAAAATTAAACCCAATTTTTTGAAATACCAACAACGGCAGAAAAAATTACATTTACTTCCTACCTGCCCATTTTTATTTTTGGTTTATTTTTTGTATTTTTGCTTTCCAAATTTATAAGTGATATGCAAACCCAATCTACCCAACAGATTTTACAGTTGATAGCCCTATTCAATGTAGTACAGGCACAAAGCGCGGTTTTATCAGAAACTTTGCCCAAAATAAACATAGCCCAAACTACCCAAGAAGAAGCAAGCCTATACCTTACGCTATATTTTTTTTCTAATACTTTGGCTTTTGACGCGCTTTTTTCCAAAGAAGTAAGTCAAAAACTCCATATTTTGCGCAAAGACATTGCCCAATACCTTGATATACTTCCGCGTATAGCGCAAGACTTGGTAGAGGAAGCAGAAATGGAAGACTACCTCATGAAAAAAATGCACCAAATCAGTTGGAAAAAAACAAACACGCTCATAGCTTCTAAAATATGAAATACAATCAACGTGATGTGGTAGAAATTTCTTTTGATTTGCCTGATGGGAGTTACAAAATACACCCATGCATCATTGTTTCTACCAACGATTTACAAGAAGCAGAAGACTTTTTTTATGTAGTGATGCTCTCTACCAAAAAGCACAACCCCGAATATATTTTTGAGATAACACCCGAAATGCTTACCTACCAAACAGACAAAGTTTCTTATGCGAAATGTCATCTCATAGCGCGTTATACTCAAGAAGGCATATTACGAAAATTTGGTAGCCTCAAACGAGAGGCTTTTGAGCAGTTACTGAAGCATATCAATTTATCTATTTTTGGGTTAGAACTGCCATAAGTTTTTGTTATTTATATTTTTCTGCCATTGTGGGTGTTCGGAAAGTGCAGGCAAGGTTTTTACTTCACACATATTCCGCTACTGCACTTTTCGACACTAACAACCGACAGCTTCTGCGCGGTGTTGTTGGTACTCAAAAAATTGGGTAGCGAAGTACAGCTAAAGAATAAAATTAAACCCGATTTTTTGAAATACCAACAACGGCAGAAGGTTTTTAAAAACCTTGTGGGTTTACTAAGCGAAATCGAACTAAAAAACAGGCAGGCAAGGCGCGTAGCATATATTTTTGCTGTTGTCAAACTCGCAAGGTTTCAAAAACCTTGCGGGATTTTTGGTTATTTTTGGTCAGCCTGCCACTTTTTATACATTTCTTGCATCGTAGTCAAGGGCAGTTTGGCTATAGTGGCAATCAAGGCTACGTCTAAATTTTGGGCAAACATAGCGTTTATCATTTCCGCTTCGCCTTTCGCTTTGCCTTTCGCTTCGCCTTTCACTTCACCCCTTATTTCGCCTAAGAGGTAGGCGGGTTCTTCCTCTAATTCGAGGGGTTCAAAAATTTCAGAGAGCATATTTTTAGAGAGATTAGTGATGATGGAGTTGAGTTTTCGCAACTTGCCGAGCATTTGCGCTTGTTTGTGATAGCGCATCAAAAGCAAGTCGCTTCCAGTGATAGAACGCAATTTTTCTAAAATTGTTGTTACCACATTTTCCTTATTTTCGCCTTCAAAGTCTGCCAACAGTCCTAATAAAACCACTTCAGGAATGTTTGAACGCACAAAGTCTTTGTAAGAGAAGGTGCGCAAAACAAATATATCGTACTTATAGACTCCATGCTTTAGGGGCAGTTCGTTTCCCATAGTGCTTTTTTTGGAATCACCCATGAAAAACAACACCTGCTCTACAGGAACTCTGTAAATATGATACAACAGCGCGTGATACACCAACATACGCGCCAACATATTCGGGTCATTTTTTACCTGAAATTCTATGTGATACAATTTTTGTATCCCATGCACATCAGTAGCCAACAGGATAAAATCTGCTTCTTTATCTACTGTGTAGGTA
>JAAFJK010000782.1 GCA_013298105.1 Cytophagales bacterium | reverse complement strand
TCTTGTGATCCACCACCCAGGATTAAGATGCCATTGGTTACAAGAGTTCCTGTTTTAGTCCTAAATGAATCCCATATATTAAGTTTGGGTGACAGTTTGAACTTATATTTTGAAATACCACAAGAAGTAGAGTTGTTAAGTGGTACAAAAATAAGTCCTTTTTACACTAAAAAAGATGGGGCAGAATTAGGAGTTAAAATTTGTAAGGTAGATAGTTTAGCTAATACTTCTGTGCATTGGAACGCCAAGAACAGATGTGCTTTGGTATGTTCTATTGGTAGTATCAATGCTTCAGGTGGAGGCATAACCTTTCAGAGAATAAATGACAAAAAAATGGGAGCAAAACTTCACTTGATTCCAAAAGAAAGGGGGATTTATTTTTTAGAAATACCCCATCAAGGATGGCTCTCATGCAACGATTCAGAATATGAACCATTGAGTTTTGCACATACTTATGGCAATGTGCTATTGAATCATAGCTTAGTTTTAGAATCTGTAAAAAAAATAGATAGAGATAATTACAATATCTTTTTATCAAATTCAGAAACTAAAAACCTACCCATCTACGCCTTTGAAGTAAAATAACAGCAACCAACCCAACCTCTATATCTTATGAAAAAAATACGCAAATCTATCTGGCTTTGGGCATTTTCTTGCCTGCTCTTTACTGCCTGCCAAGACGAAGAAGAAGTACCACCACCTACACCTGCTACTCCGTCCAATGCATTATCTGCAAAAGCACAGCTCTTGAGTGCCAAGAAATGGCGCATGATAGCCAATACACAGACTGTCAAATTGGGTACAAGCACAGGGATTACAACTTCCCTCTTTGACTTATATCCCGATTGCGCAAAGGATAACCTCGAAGTATTCGCACCTAACAAAAGCTACAGCATGGACGAAGGAGCTACCAAATGTGAAGCCAATGCCCCACAAGTACAAAGTGCAGGTACTTGGGATTTGGTAGAAAATGACACCAAACTAAAGAACATCTACCCTGATGGCTCTGTACTGCTCACACCCATCAAAGAACTTACCGCCAATACGCTCAAGTTTCAGAAAATAGAAACCACGACTTATCCCAATGGCACTATAGAAACCATCACCACCGAGTCCACTTATCAAGGACAATAAAAACAAATAAAAAAAACGTTGCCTGTCTGCAGGCAACGTTTTTTATTTTTTCCTAAAAAACAACTGAATGGGCGTGCCTTCCAGCGTAAAGTGGTCGCGCATTTTATTTTCCAAATAGCGTTGATAACTTTCAGGAACGTATTGGGGCAGATTGCAAAAGAATACGAATGTAGGGCAGGTAGCAGGAATTTGAGTAATGTACTTGATTTTTACGTACTTGCCTTTGGTGGTAGGTGGTTTGTGGTGGTCTATTTCGGGCAGTATTTTTTGATTTACGGCAGAGGTAGGAATTTTTCGTTGGCGGTTCTCATAGACTTCTATGGCTTTCTCAATGACTTGAAAAATACGCTGTTTCTCCAAAACCGAAGTATAAATGATAGGTGCGTAATCTATAGGTGCAAGTTTTTCTAAGATTTTTTCAGAGAATACTTTGGCGGTATTCGTGTCTTTTTGTACCAAGTCCCATTTATTGACCATGATGACGATGCCTTTTCCTTTTCGGTGCGCAAGGGCTATGATGCTTACGTCTTGGGCTTCTATTCCGCGTGTGGCATCTAAGACGACTATACAAACGTCTGAATTTTCGAGCGCACGTACAGAACGCATGACAGAATAAAACTCAAGGTCTTCGTGTACGCGGCTTTTGCGGCGAATCCCTGCCGTGTCTGTAAGGACAAACTCTTTGCCATACGCATTATAGACTGTATCTATGGCATCGCGGGTAGTGCCTGCTATGTCTGTAACGATACTGCGCTCCTTGCCTACCAGCACATTCAGGAGAGAGGACTTGCCTGCGTTTGGTCTGCCAATGATGGCTATTTTGGGCAAGTGTCCATAAGGGTCTTCTGTACCATCATTTGCCAAATGATTTACTACTTCGTCTAAGAGTTCGCCTGTACCAGAGCCGTTGATGGCTGAAAGCGGGAAAACTTCGCCCAATCCTAAAGAATAAAATTCGGAGGCATTGAATCCCTGTGCGGGTTCGTCTGCTTTATTGCCTACTATGAGTACCTTTTTTTTGTATCTGCGCAATACCAAAGCAAATTCTTCATCTAAGTCTGTAAGCCCCACCATACAATCCAACACGAATAGCACTACATCTGCTTCCTCGATGGCTATGGCGACTTGTTTGCGGATAGCATCTTCAAAAGTATCTTCTGAACCTACGACATAACCTCCTGTATCGATGAGCGTAAAAAATTTATTTCCCCACTCTCCCTGCCCATAGATGCGGTCGCGCGTAACGCCGCTGGTGTTGTCCATGATGGCGGTACGGGTTTGAGTAAGGCGGTTAAAAAGAGTGGATTTGCCGACATTCGGTCGACCTACTATAGCAACGATATTGGACATGATGATATTTTTTTGCAAAGATAGGCAAAAAAATGGTTAAAAATAATGGTTTTTGGAAAGTTATTGCCAAAGAGGTTGAAAGCCTATTCTACAGTTTTTTCAAAAACCCGCAAGCACTTTGAAAGTGTATGCGGGTTTGATTTTTGGGTAATTATTTCAAAATTACTTGGCGGGTATAAAGTTTGCCATTTTGCAAAATCTTCAAGATGTATGTACCTGCCTTTTGCCCTTTGAGTTCAAGCGGTTTTTCGTATTCTCCCACAAAGCCTTTGAGGTTTTCTTCATACAGTTTATTGCCTTCCTTATCAAAAAGCAATACTTGCGTATCTCCTTTTTGCTCAAGATTGAACTTCAACTTGAATGCACCATCGCTTGGGTTTGGATAGACTGTCAAGTCGTCTATTTTGGGTTCTTCAAGTGCTTCAGCTTTTTGCTCAGGCTCTTTGGCATCTGTTTCTTTTTTGATGATGTGGATTTTGGAGATGTGTATGGTTACTTTTTTGCCGTCTGAAAGCTCATAGACGTGCGAGAAGTCCTCATTTTTTAGGTCATCTGCTTTGAAAGATAGGTTGAGGTCTTTATCGCTGTGCATGATGACGATACTTTGCTTGTTTGTACCGTCCGCATTGATGCGAATTTCCTTCAGATTTTCGGGGTTGATTTTGTCAAGCTCTGTGAGTTTTACGCCATCTTTATTGGTAATACGAATTTCGTTGAGTGCTGTACGATTTGCGCCATCTTTGTTGATGTGAATCTCTTTGATGGTTTCGGGGCTGATTTTGTCAAGTTCTTTTTTCAAGTCTTCTGGCATTTCGCCCTGAAACTCACGCTCAATGACTTCTTCTTTGCCATTTACGTTGCGGACAATTTTGATTTTTCCTGTGCGCTCACCATTTGTACGCACTGTGATTTTTTGTTTGACCTCTTTGGAAGGTGCGTCTTGTGCTTGGGCAGGCAAGCTAAAACAGATGGCTGTTACGATTCCTGCGAATAAGGTAGGTTTCATGGGGTTATATGGGGGTTAAAATTTGAATGATTTGATGATGCAAAAGTACACACAATACCAATACACAAAAGTTAAAGCCCGTTAAAGTCCGTTAAAATATGTTAAAACCCGCCCTTGCCTGCCCAAGTGAAATAAAAAGGAAAATATTTTTATTTAGAATTAGTCTAAATTAAAATAAGTATTTTATCTTTGCGGCATCAAACTTAAAAAAACTAAAAAATATCCATTTATGATAGTTAAAAATCTCTCCCTACATACGCTTATTTTAGGAATAGGTATTTCATTCTTTGCTTCTTGCACAGAAAAAGATAAATTGCGGGAGGCACTTGTCATACCTACCGTATATGAAAGTCCCGCTTTTAGTACCCATGCGGCTACGCAAATAGCAGTAACGAATCAGCTCATCAATCTCACGACTGAAATCAAAAAAGGGCGCGTAAACGGGGGCATAGTAACCAAAACAGCCCTTGACAACCTTTTTACTACAGGGGCAACTTCACTCAAAAATGTAGCCAATATCTACTATGCAAGCAAGATAGAAGGCGTAGGAGGCTGGTTTGATGAACTTGCCAAAGCAAGTGGAAGCACTTATACGCCTTCGGCTACCCTCACAGGCAATGGTGGTACGTACAATGGCTATCTCTTTGACGAAAATGGCTTAGAGCTTGAGCAAATGATAGAAAAAGGACAGTTTGGGGCAGTGCTTTACCAACACCTTCAGCAACTTCTGAGCGGGAATATTACAGAAGCAACCATTGACCAAGCCTTAGCTATCATAGGCGCGAACCCTACTTTTGCAAATAGTTCTGATGCCAATAAACACCCTCAACCCGATAAACTTCTCGCAGTGTATATCGCAAGGCGTGATAAAAATGACGGAAAAGGGCTTTATGCACAACTCAAGCAAAATTTTTTGAAGCTCAAGGCAAGTGTACGCGCAGGCGCGGACTATACCCAAGAGCGCAATGAAGCCATAGCAGAAATAAAAAACATTGTAGAAAAAGCCAACTTTGCTACTGTTATCAATTATTGCCACAGTGTAATAGCCACTATGAGTGCCACCAATCCTACTGATGTTCAAAAAGCCGCCGCACTACACGCTTATGGAGAGTGTGTAGGATTCACACATGGATTCAGGACAGTGGCAGGCAAGCGCATTACTGATGCACAAATAGATGAAGTGCTTACTTTGCTAAATGCACCCTACAATGCTGCGCCAACTTCTTATAAATTCATCACTGACGCTGTGAATGAATTGCCAAAATTACAGCAAATCATCACAAAACTACGTGACATCTACGGATTCACAACCCAAGAAATTGAAGATTTCAAGAAAAATTGGGTAACAGAACAAGGAAGATGAGGACTAAAAAAATAGGGTTCTTAAAAAGTTGGTTCTCTGACAATTTTTGTGGTAGTTTTTTTTGCTCAATAGGATAGGGTTTAAAACCCTATCCTATTGAGCAAAAAAGGCGTTTCTTAAATTTGAACTTGCTCAAAAAATGTTTTTCCACAAAAATTGTCAGACAACCAAAAAGTTAAGCATGAAAAATAAATAAAATGGTAACTATTTAGTACGGTTGCAAAAGTGTCTATTTTTTGCTATCTTTGCGTTATGGATTCAAGTATGGATATTTCAGAA
>JAAFJK010000261.1 GCA_013298105.1 Cytophagales bacterium | reverse complement strand
TTTTTCGCACTTCAAACTTCTGCCCTCAAACTTCCGCAAGGGTTTTTACAAAAATTTGCAAACGTCAAAAAGACAAGCTAATTTTGCAAAAAAAAATAAAAATGATAAAAATAGCCTTACTTTTCTTATTCATAAGTTGTCAAACATTTGCCCAAACCATAGATTCATTGCGTCATAAAATAAAACAAATTGTTTCGGGTAAAAATGCCGTTGTGGGCGTTTCAATCATAGGCAATAACGAGAAAGATACACTCTCGATGCATGGAGATAGACATTTCCCGTTGCAGAGCGTGTTCAAATTTCACATTGCTTTGGCGGTTTTAGCACAAATTGACAAAGGCAAGTTTACCTTAGACCAAAAAATTGAAGTTCAAAAAAAAGATTTATTGCCCAATTTGTGGAGTCCACTCAGAGAAGATAATCCCGATGGAGGTTTTTTTACAATCTCAAAGCTCATAGAATATGCCGTTTCACTGAGCGACAACGTGGGCTGTGATGTTTTGTTGAGGCTTATTGGTGGCACAAGTGTAGTCGAGGAATATATCAAAAACAAGGGTATCAAAGACATTGCCATCAAAATAAATGAAGAAAAAATGCAGGAAAGTTGGGACAATATGTTCCTAAATTGGACTACACCCAATGCCGCAAATGCCACACTCACAAAGTTTTACAAAAATAAGAAAAAATTACTTTCCAAAAAAAGCTATGACTTCATTTGGAAAGCCATGAAAGCCACCGAAACAGGCGCAAATAGACTAAAGGGAGAGTTACCCAAAGGCACGACAGTTGCACACAAAACAGGCTCATCTGGCACCAACAAAGAAGGCTTGACAGAAGCCGTAAATGACATAGGCGTTGTGTTTTTACCTGATGGAAAATATTTCTATATCAGTGTCTTCGTAACAAATTCAAGAGAAAGCAATGATACAAATGAAAAAATAATCGCAGACATAGCCAAAACAACTTATGATTATTTCTCAACAAAGTCAAAATAAATCAAATGCAAAACAACCTCAAAACTTTTCAAATTCGGTGGTCTGACCTTGACCCCAACCGCCACGTGGCGAATGTAAGCTATTCACACTTCACGAACGATACGCGCGTATCTTATCTTGCTTCTATGGGCTTTACACAAGAAGTCATGGCAGTACGTAATTTTGGACCTGTGGTGTTTTCGGAGGAGTTTCATTATTTGAGTGAATTGCATCATGGCGAAACATTCTTTGTAGATGTAGAGCTACTCGGCAATACGCCTGACCATAAATTTTGGCGGTTTTCGCATACTTTTTTTAAACAAGATGGCGGTCTTGCCTGCTATAGCGAACTTACTTTTGGTTGGCTCAATCTGGAAACTCGAAAGCTTATGATGCCTGATGAGGACTTATTAGCCGCTCTTTTGCGTATGCCCAAATCCGAAAAATACGCACCCGTAGCACATAATGACCTTCGAAGCCCAAAAATACCTAAAAAATCCTTGCCTACCACCTAAAACAGCCCAAACACATGGAAAATTTTACTCCCCAAATCGCAAATTTCGTAACTTGTCTTGATGCCTTTGTGAATTATATTCGCAAAAAAGGCACACTTGAGCTGACAGCAAGTGGTTTTCCTCAAAGAAATGACTGTTTTGCTATCAATGAGCTTTTTGCAGAAAACGAAAAACAACTGCACATCTCTGTCAAGACAAACTACCCCTATTTTTTGTTTGTACGCTATCTGTTCGAAACATCTTTTGCCATGCAACTTTTGGAGAAAGTGAATGGTGCGAAAAATAAACAAGTCATCAAACTCCACGAGAAAAATTTAGAAAAATATGATGTAATGGACAGCGAAGAAAAGTATATGTCCTTTATACATTCTTTTTGGTGTTATTTTGACTACGACCTGCGTGAGATAAGCCCCTATAGCTTAGCTGGGTTCATCAATTTTTTGACATTTTTAGGCGATAATTATAAACCAAATACATTTCACATCGAAGATGGGCGTGTAATTTATCGAAAAAAAAATGAATCGTATGAAACAGGCTGGCTTGATTATGGACAATTTTTAGAATTTTTTGCGAATTTAGGGTTTTGGAATTTGGAGAAAGACTACCTCACAAAACCTAAAGACCGATACGATAAAAGTACACTAAAAGGCATTCAAATCAATGATTTTGGCATAGAAATGGCTAAAATACTTACACAAAAACTACACTTGAATTTGTGTAATAAAAGCATATTCAGGCAGGTAGGAATACCATACGACATAGAAGATGAAGACGTAGAAACAGTCTATCCTCATTTTGATTTTGAAGGGCGTTTTCCTGTGTTGAAAGAGCCGTTTATTTCGTTTTTCAAACCCTTATTTCCTCATGTGGAAGTAATTTTAGAAAAAGAACCACCCAAAAAATCCGCGAATGGCAACTATTATTTTAAAGTATTTTTAGCATACGACAAAAATATTTATAGGGTAATAGCTATAAATGCTGAAGATACATTCGAAGATTTGCATTTGGCAATTCAAGAAGCATATCAATTTGATGATGACCACGCCTACCTTTTTTCCATGGATTTGAAAGGCTATCGTTCAAAACAAATTATCTATGACCCTTACTACGAAGAGGGAGATATGCACGCAGATGAAACCAAAATAAATGACATGACTTGGCAAATCAAACAACAGATTTTGTATATTTTTGATTTTGGAGATGATTGGAATTTTATTTGCGAATTACAAAAAATTAGCCCACTTGAAGAACCCTTCCCAACGCCACAAATCATAGAAAGTGTGGGCGAATCGCCTGAGCAGTACGAAGATGAAGACGAAGACGAAGACGAAGATTGAAAAACCTTGCCTGCCCGCGCGGGTAGGCAAGGTGTCAAAGCGTTTTAGGTTATATAATCAATCCACCATCAGCCACATATACGCCTCCTGTGCAGTAAGAAGAAGCTTCTGAAGCCAAAAATAGTGCGAGTCCTGCCATTTCTTCAGGCTCCGCCATGCGGTGCATGGGTATCATACCTACGATATGTTTGTGGAGTTGGTCATTTGACCACAAGGCTTCGCTTAGTTTTGTTTTTACAAAACCAGGACAAATTGCATTTACGCGCACACCTATACCCGCCCATTCTTTGGCTAAAGTCTGCGTAAGCGATATGAGTGCGGCTTTACTTACGCTATAAATGCCCATGCGTTCATCAGGACGAATCCCTGCAATGCTACTGATATTTATGACACTGCCTTTAGTCTTGCGCAATTCGGGCAATGCCTTGCGTGATAGCTCAAACGCGCCTTTGAGATTGACCTCAAAAATTTTGTCAAAAGCCCCCATATCTGTCTGGGAGGTAGAGCCAAAGGCGGGATTGGTAGCCGCATTATTGACGACTATATCGAGCCTGCCATACTGCAAAATCGTGGAGTCAAGCAACTCCTGAATGTCGTCTTGTTTACCGCTGTGGGCTTCTACTGCCATAGAATCGATGCCTTCTTCATTAAATTCTTTGACTACCTCCAAAAGCGTGTCTTGTTTTCGGCTTGAAATGACTACCTTTGCGCCAGCCTGTCCCAGTGCGCGTGCGATTTCTTTTCCAATGCCTTTGCTCGCCCCCGTAACGATAGCTACCTTGCCATCTAAGCGAAATCTATCTAAAATGTGCATAACTGTCTAAAATTTTGAAATTGTTTAGACAAAAATACGCATTGTTTTTGTAAAATCAATAAATTGCGTTAATTTTGGTGCTTTTCTTTTAGTTAAAAAAACTGAAACCCTCAATCGTAAATATTCCTCATGAAATACTGTAGCCAATGCGGAAGTGATAAAATAAGCCTCAAAATACCCGAAGGAGATGCGCGTGAGCGTGTGGTTTGTGAGGCTTGTGGCACTATCCATTACCAAAACCCACGCCTTGTGGTGGGGACTATTCCCGTTTTTGAAGGGAAAATATTGCTATGCCAGCGCGGGATAGAGCCACGCAAAGGACTTTGGAATTTGCCAGTAGGCTTCATGGAAAATGGAGAAACGATGCCCGAAGGGGCAAAACGTGAAACTTGGGAAGAAACAGGGGCGGAGGTCGAAATCTTACGTTTGCATACTACTTACCACGTCTTGCACATCAATCAAGTATTGGTTTTTTATCTTGCCAAGATGCACACTGCGCACTTTGAGGCGGGCATTGAGAGCCAAGATGTACGCCTTTTTGGGTTAGATGAGATACCTTGGGGCGAGATAGCATTTCCTGCCCATAAGTATATCTTGGAGAGATATATAGCCGAACCCGACTTTCAGGGCGTACACGAGGCAGAGTTTAGACAGTCTGTTAAAGCATAGTTAAGTCTTGCCTGCCCAAAAACATAACCTTGCGCACTGTCGTTTGAATGTATAGAACAAAACTTTAATTTTTCGTATGAAACGTACATACCTTTTTATTTGTAGCTTTTTGATGAGCTTTTCATTCGCTTGGGCGCAAAACTGTACTCAACCGATGGCAAATTTCCAATTTCAACAACAAAAAAACAACATCAACAGCCAATTCAACGAAAGCCAACGCCTCATGGCAGGCAAGCAACTTTTGG
This sequence comes from Cytophagales bacterium, assembly GCA_013298105.1. Taxonomy (GTDB): domain Bacteria; phylum Bacteroidota; class Bacteroidia; order Cytophagales; family Microscillaceae; genus RDXI01. The sequence goes on along the minus strand of JAAFJK010000261.1, from coordinate 6,374 downwards.
ACAGGAATTGCCTCACAGCTTCTCAAGTAAAAGAGCTTTGTGAGCTTATGGGCAATGATTTTAATAAACTTGACTTTGCCAAAAGTGCCTATCCACGTACTACAGACCAAGCCAATTTTTATGAGGTCTATAACGGATTCAGCCAATTCTCGACTGTATTCATGTTGCATGACTTTGTGCTGGAACAGCGCGGCGGCAATATCAATGGCGGTGGTGGGAATAATACCTTGCCCCCCACGTCTATTACTTTCCCGAACCTGAATTACCCAAGTTCGCTTGGCTATAATGGCGCACGTAGATGTGATTTTGCTTTGGCTGAAAATGCTTTTATGCCCTTAGCACAAGATGTACGCGCACAGTTTGATGAAAATGCCAAAGTAAACCGCCTTGACCAAATCATTAGCCAGCAATGTATGACTACTTCGCAAATCATGCGTTTTGCTACTTTGCTTTCAGATGACAATAATCGCTTGAGTTTTTTGAAAAAAGCCCATCTTAGGGTATTTGACTTGGCAAACTACAATCAAGCTGTCCAAGTTTTGCAATTTCAACAAAACCAAAACAGCTTCATGACCTTCATAGGTGGTGGTAATAATCCAAACAATCCCATCAATCCGCCTGTTGGCAACTGTACCGTAACTCAAGCAGATATGGCAGATATGAAGCAAAGGGTACAAAAAGAATCATTTGATAACTCGCGCTTGAATATGGCAAAAACTATAGCCAGAGTCAAAAAATGCTATACTTCTGCCCAAGTAAAGGACATTGCGACTTGGTTCACGTTTTCAGATAGTAAAATGAACATTGCACAATTTATGTATGATTTTACTACCGACCGCGAAAATTATTATACGGTCGTTGATGCCTTCACGCTTACTTCAGACCGCGATAAATTCATGGCTTTCGTGAATAGTAAAAAATAACTTGCCTGCCCAGTAGAAAATGCCTGTATTATGCCTCAAAAGAGCGTAATACAAGCATTTTTGTTTGTTTTAAAATAAAAAACGTGATTTTGGCAGGCAAGTTTAAATTCAAACTTAAATAACTCCTTGTCAGTTTTTATAATTATTTAGCCCCCTGCCCCAAAGGGGAGAATTACCGCTTGGTAGGTAAGTTTAAACTGAAAGTTATGTAGAAACTCCCCTTTGGGGTTGGGGGCTAAATAGTTACCACTACAAAATCGCACATTGTCCCTCTTAAATCGTAAATCCCTTATGCGTCCACTTTTTCGCCAAAAGGCTTTAGAAAAACTTGCCTCCCCCGACAATATACACGAGCTTGTAGAAGTTACTTCTTCGCGTAGCTGGCTTGCACTTTTGGCACTTGGAGGGCTTACATTGGCTTTTTTGGGCTGGTTGATTTTGGGCGAGTTACCGCGTACAGTACGTGGGCAAGGTATCCTGATACAGTCGGGTGGCGTAGCAGAAGTAAGCCTTTTGGCTTCAGGCATTGTCCAGCAACTGCTTGTAAAAGATGGAGATGCCATCAAAAAAAATGACACCATAGCCTTAGTTGCACAGCCTGAACTCCAATTACAAATCCAAAACTCACTGGATAAATTACATTATTTGCAAGAAAAAAGAGAACGATTTGTCAAATATTCGCTCGCAGATGAGAATCAGCGTGAACCCTATTTGCGCAAATTTGAGCTTGAGGAAAAGCTCGAACAAACACGCTATAAGCTCAAAAAAACAGACGACCTCATAGTCGCGTGGGAGGCAAGGAATGAAAATACTACCAAACTGAACAGCTTGAAGATAACTTACGGTAAACACAAAAGAGAGATTATTTTGATAGAAAAAGAAATTCAAAAAATGAAACTCCAACTATCAGGACAAAACACTGCTGACTCTTATGAGATGGAAGCTATGGAGAGCGAAATAAGCGACCTCCGAAGAAGTATCGAAGAAGCTCAAGTAAAATATTCGCTCTCTGCCTACGTAAAAAGCCCATACAATGGCAAAATCATTGAACTAAAAGCCCGCAATAGGCAATTAGTAGAAGCAGGTACGCCCATAGTGAGCATAGAAGTAGCCCGCGCCCACGCTGAAACTGTCTTGGAAGCTGTCCTTTATATACCTCCCTCCGAAGGAAAACGCATAGAAGAAAAAATGATAGTGCGTATAGCACCATCAACTGTACGTACAGAAGAATATGGCTACATGGAAGGTATTGTACAGAAAGTTTCTGAATATCCCGCCACGAAGCAAGGCATCACGCGGACATTGGGCAATCCTGACCTTGCACAAAATTTTACAAAAGATGAACTGCCGATAGCGGTAGTAGTAAGGCTCTTGCCTGCCAAAACTGCCAGTGGATTTCAATGGACATCGAAGCGGGGTCCCAAAACAGCTATCAAAGCGGGTACACCCTGCGAAGGGCAAATTATCTTAGAAAGACAAACGCCTTTGCGGGTATTTTTTCCCAGTTTATTTTGGTAGTTTACGGTCTTTTTTTTCGGATTGACAACCGCAAGCGGATTGCCAACCGAAAAAAAGAAGTAGGGTAGGGGAGGGGAGGGGCTAAAGATAACCCAAATAAGCAAATGTTACTATTTTACGCAAAGGTATTTTTTTTTAATTTTTTTCGGGTTATAACTCTTTAAAAAAGAACATTTTAGGGCTTTTACCTAAAAAAATATGTTTTTTTTACCAAAAATTTGCGCTATATTTGTAAAGTAAAAGTAAGGAACAGGTTAGACACTTCCAATATTTATTCAGCCTATTATTGCTAATTTTTAGAAAAGGTTTTCAGGAAAACAGGTCGACAGGGTAACGGGTATTTTGCCTCTCCACCCTTCCACCTCTCCACCCTTTTACCTTTCCACCCCCAAAGAGTATGATGCACGTAATCAAGCGCGACGGGCGCAAAGAACCCGTAAAGTTTGACAAAATCACAGACCGCATAGAAAAACTATGCTACAGTCTGAACCGCCAATATGTAGACCCCGTACAAGTGGCGATGAAAGTTATCAATGGTTTGTTTGATGGCGTTACGACTGCCCAGCTCGATACGCTTGCGGCAGAAATTTGTGCCACCATGACGACCATTCACCCTGACTATGCCACCCTCGCGGCACGCATAGCGATTTCAAACCTTCAAAAAAATACGGAAAAGAATTTTGCGAAGGCGGTAAAAAACTTGTATGAATATGTCGACCCGAAAACAGGCGAGAAAGCGGGCATGGTGTCTGACGAAGTGTATGAAGTAGTGAAAAAGCACGCCAATACGCTGAACTCAGCTATAGTATATGGGCGCGATTTCAATTATGACTTTTTTGGGTTCAAGACATTGGAAAGGTCTTACCTGCTCAAAATCAATGGACAGGTAGCAGAACGCCCTCAACAAATGTTGATGCGCGTTTCATTGGGTATTCATGGCGAAGATATCGATTCGGTTATCGAAACCTACAATTTGATGTCTGAAAAATGGTTTACCCACGCTACGCCTACGCTCTTTAACGCAGGTACGCTGAAGCCTCAAATGTCGTCTTGTTTTGTTGCAGGTACACAAGTTTTTACTGTGAATGCAGGTATTAAAAACATTGAAGATGTACAAATAGGTGATTTGGTAGTAACACATAAAGGCAATGTGAAGCCTGTAGTGCAACTACATAAAAATCCATTGAACAATCGCCAAGTCTATGATTTGAAAGTGTATGGCTCGCCTAACATTCAGGTTACAGGAAATCACAAATTTTGGTCTATTTCCAAAGAACAAGATAAGTGGGGGGAACAGCCACAATGGAATCCTATCGATTATTTGCGTGAAGGTGATTATATCGCTATTCCCAATAAAAAACCAGCTTATTTACCGCTTCCTTTAGACATGACACAATATGTTCCTAAGAAATATGCGGACATCAATGTTACTTTTGAAACAGATGAGGAATGGATATATCCAACATCTTCATGGGAACGCCCTCATAAATTGAATGAGTCGGATAAGTTAATTATGCTCAACAAAAAACATAATGCCATTAAGAAAAGTGTTTTGATAGACCAAAACTTTGCTTTCTTTTTGGGTGTTTGGATTGGTGATGGGCATATCATGACAGGTAGGAATTTGAAAAAAACGCACACATTTATTCGTGGCATAGGCATCACATTTCATAATACGGCTACTAAAGCAATTGAAAGAATGACAAATTACATGAAAAGTGCGTTTGGCATAGAACCTTTTTTTCATGAGAATAAAAAAACTAATACTGTAGCATTGTTGCTAAACTCTCACGTATTGGGTAATATGTTTGAAGTAAATTATGGGCAAGGCTTCAATCATAAAAAATTGCCCGCCTATATGTACGATTGGGACTATAGCATGGTGCAGTCTTTCATGGAAGGTTTAACCACTTCCGATGGCTGTGTAACAAAAGATGGTAATGTTCGAATTGCACTTGCTAACAAACCATTGGTAAAAGCTATTTACGCACTTTGCCGTAATGTTGGTATGGCTATTACTTATTCTGAAGGACATCAACTGAAAAAAGGTGCGACACAACTTATTGCATATATAGCATTGCCAAAACAATCTATTTTGTTGGAAAATGTATTGAAACCATATCAAGACAATCGTCTTGAGGTTATGAAAAACAAAGAAGCTATGTCTTCTCACCTGATTGAAATAGATGGGCAGAAGTTTTTACGCATTTCCAAAAAAGAAAAAAGCGATATTAAGCCTGATTATGTCTATACTTTAGGAGTGCAAGACGACCACTCTTACAATGTGGAAGGGCTTATTTGCGAAAACTGCTTTTTACTAACCATGCAAGGAGATTCTATAGACGGAATTTATGAAACCCTCAAGCAATGCGCTCTTATCTCGCAATCCGCAGGTGGCATAGGGCTATCTATCCACAATATTCGCGCTACAGGTTCATATATCAAAGGCACAAATGGACATTCTAACGGCATTATCCCGATGCTTCGAGTATTCAATGATACAGCGCGTTATGTAGACCAAGGTGGCAACAAACGACCTGGCGCATTTGCAATTTACCTTGAGCCTTGGCACGCAGATATTTTTGAGTTTTTGGACTTGAAAAAAAATCATGGCAAAGAAGAATTAAGAGCAAGAGACCTTTTTTATGCTATGTGGATTTCGGATTTATTCATGAAGCGCGTAGAAGATGATGGCGATTGGTCGCTGTTTTGTCCTAACGAATGTCCCGGTTTGGCTGATGTGTGGGGCGCGGAATTTGAGGCACTTTACACTCGATACGAGCAGGAAGGTAGGGCGCGTAAAACTATCAAAGCGCAAGAACTTTGGTTCAAAATCATAGAATCGCAGATAGAAACAGGCACGCCTTATATGCTTTACAAAGATGCCTGCAATGCCAAATCAAATCAACAAAATTTGGGAACTATTAAAAGCTCAAATCTTTGTACCGAGATTTTGGAGTTTACGAGTGCTGACGAGGTGGCAGTATGCAACCTCTCGTCGCTTGCCTTGCCAAGATTTGTGATAGATGGAAAATTTGACCATAACAAATTATTTGAGGTTACAAAAGTAGCGACTAAGAACTTAAACAAAATTATAGACCTCAATTATTATCCTATTCCTGAAGCGGAACGCTCTAACAAACGCCACAGACCTATAGGCATAGGCGTACAGGGTTTGGCAGATGCGTTTGCTATGTTGCGTATGCCTTTTGAGTCAGACGAGGCAAGGCAGTTGAATAAGGATATTTTTGAAACTATTTATTTCGGGGCTATGACTGCCTCGATGGAGTTGGCGAAACGTGATGGGGCTTACGAAACTTATGCAGGCTCGCCTATCTCGGCAGGCAAGTTCCAATTCGACCTTTGGGGCGTAGAACCTGATTCGGGACGTTGGGATTGGGAAGCATTGCGCTATCAAGTGCTACAGCATGGTGTCCGCAACTCTCTCCTGCTCGCGCCTATGCCTACCGCTTCTACTTCGCAGATATTGGGCAATAACGAATGTTTTGAGCCTTTTACCTCCAATATTTATACGCGCAGGGTGCTTTCAGGCGAGTTTGTAGTAGTGAATAAACACCTCATGCACGATTTGGTGGAGTTGGGTTTGTGGAATGAAAACATGAAACAACGCCTTATCCAAGCTGATGGTTCGGTGCAAAGTATTCCTGAAATTCCTGCTGAAATCAAAGAAATTTATAAAACGGTGTGGGAAATCAAACAACGCCACATCATAGACATGGCGGCAGATAGAGGAGCGTTTATTTGCCAAAGCCAAAGCATGAACATTCACTTAGAAGATGCCACATACTCGAAACTTACCTCGATGCACTTCCATGCATGGCGCAAAGGGCTGAAAACGGGTTTATATTATTTGCGTACTCGTGCCGCCTCTGCCGCTACGAAGTTTACGATAGACATGGAAACCGTAAACCA
>JAAFJK010000139.1 GCA_013298105.1 Cytophagales bacterium | reverse complement strand
CAAAATCACATCTATACCTGCCGTATCTACTAAGGTAGCCAGCGAATAATCGTAAGCGGTAAGCATACTGATTTTTTCGCCTCTATTTTTCATTTCTTGGAGTGTGTGCGTAGTAACGCGTTTTACTTCTTGAGCGTATGTGGACATGGGTAAGATTTACGATTTTGGATTGATGATTTAAGTACCTGATTTTTAATTATTTGTAAAATATTTGTAAATATACATAGCAAAAGTAATGAAATGTTTGAGATTTCAAAACTTTTGCCTCATATTTTGTTGGGTAGGCAAGGTGTATTAAACGCCCAATTTCTTTTTCCAATAACGCACCAAGCCTGTCGCGCTCATAAAGGCAGGATTTGCGCCTTCGTATTTGAAAAGAGCGACTTCTTCCACACCCTGCCGTTTCAGTTCGGCTTGACAAAATACCACAAAATCGGGCAACATTTGTTCTACAGTTTCTCCTGCTTCATAGCGATTTTTTACCCAATTCGCTTGTAGCAAAATATTTTGCTCAAGCGCGTGAAGGTGTGTTTGAATGTCTTGGATTTCTCCAAAGTGCGTCAAAAACATACGCTCTACAGGCAGTTCGCGCAAAAGTTGCATAGAGGCTTGCCACGCTTCTACATCTATGTCGGGGGGAGGCATGGGTGCGACTGCGGGTCCATCGCCTATCTTTACACCCGCTACATCTCCCGCGAACACTGCCTTGCCTACCTGCCACGCGATATGGTGTATGGCGTGTCCTGGCGTATGATGCCCTACGAAAGTGAGGTTGTCTATCATAAAACTTTGTTCATGCGCTACTTCCACTATCTGGGCTTCGGGTATGGGGTGCATTTCGCCCCAAAGCATATCCATTTTTTCTTGATAAATGCGTTTGGCAGACTCCATCAGCTTTTCGGGGTAGGCAAGGTGTTTTGCGCCTGCGGGGTGTACGTATATTTTCGCGCCCTTGCCTGCCAAAGCCCACGCCGCGCCCGCATGGTCTAAGTGGATATGTGTCAAAAAAACGTGCTTGATGTCTGAGAGTTGATAACCGAGTGCTTGGACTTCGCGCTCAAGGGTAGGCAAGGTAGAGTGAGGTCCTGACTCTACCAATATAAGTTGGCGGTTTTCAGAAATTACCAAAAAACTTGCGATAGTTTGGCTATTTCCCAAAAACTGAAGGTCGATGGTGTGTATCATGGGGAAAGGGGGACAAGTAGGAAGGGTAATGGGTAAACGGGGGACAGGTAGAAGGGTTGCAAATTTATATCAAACTTGCCTACCCACCAAAGAAATGAAACAAATTAACGCGGTCGTTGTTATAGTCCAAAGAATATAGTAGCTTTGCACCTTCAACCAACCTATCCTGCTATGAAATCATTATTTTGCCTTATTTTATTTTTTGTAAGTGGTTTATCCACCAATTTATACGCACAGATAAGCGTACAAAACGCCAATAACCCTACTGAAGTTTTGAATGAACTTGCAGGGGCAGGTGTTATCATCAGCAACATAGAAATCACAGGACAACAAGAAGCGTATGGCACTTACAAAAAAACGGCAGGTTCTCTCCCACTCGACAAGGGCGTTCTCATCACTACAGGATTAGCCAAAAATGCACAAGGAAGTAATAACTCCGCCTCTAAATCAAAAATATGGGGCGCGGCTGGAGATGCAGACTTGGACAACATCGTGGATATGCCCACCAGAGATGCGTGTGTGGTCGCTTTTGACATCAAGCCGACAGGCTCAAAACTCACTTTCCGCTATACATTTGGCTCTGAAGAATACCTTGAGTACGTGAATCAAGGCTTCAATGATGTGTTTGCTTTTCTTATCTCAGGACAAAATCCTGCGGGGGGGCTATATGATAAGCGTAATCTTGCCCTTATCCCCAACACCAATGTACCCGTAACCATCAAAAATATCAATGACAACGAAAATTCAGACTATTTCCAAGACAATACAAGCTCTACAAGCCCCTATAGGACGCAAATCCAATATGATGGCTTTACCAAAGGATTGTTTGTAGAAGTAGATGTAGTGCCTTGTGCTACTTACCGCCTTGAGCTAAAAATAGCCGATGTCCAAGATGATGAAATTGATTCGGGTGTTTTTATCGAAAAAATCAATAGCCCCTTGCCTACTTTTGATGCCAATATTACGGCAGATTATGGTGGACTGCTCGAAGGTTGTGCGCAAAGAGAAATAAAAATAAAGCGCGTACTGAACGACAAAATAGAGTCCATGCGCCTCAATGCAGATGGTGAGGCAAAACTATTAGAAGATTATACGCTTTTGTATCAGGGCGTGTCGGTGCTTCAGTTGCCTTTTGATTTTAGTATGGGGGTAGGGATTTCCGAAAAAGTTTTTACGCTTATACCCAAAGCTGATGCAGTGCAAGAAAGTCCTGAAAAACTTAATTTTTATTTGGAATACGGCTGTAGTTTTGAGAAAATAGGGCAGGTAAGCACCAAGATTATTGATGTCAGCGAGTTTAAGCCTATCAGTACAGCTTCAGGTGAGAACAGCACGCGCTATGTATGCGGAGGTACAGGAAGCATCACTTTAGAATCTTTTTCAGGCAAATCATATCAATGGACTTCGCAAGATGGCACTTTCACTTGCCTTGATGCAGATTGCAAAAAAATCCAAACTGCCCCACTGCTTGTACCCGCGACTTATTCACTGAGCCTAAGCATAGAAAATTGTAATTTCTCTCAAAATATCACTATAGTACCCATACCGCAAGATAAACAAGTTGAGAAAAAAGAGTTTTGCCCTGCCGAGCCAGCCACATTTATAGTCTATACACCAGCAGAAGAAGATATTTTGAAAAATGAAGGACGTACCTTGCGCTATGAATGGTCGCGGACACAGGGCGTAACCAATAACCAACTTACAGTCAAAAGTGCGAAAGAAGAAGGGATATATGTCTGCAAGGTATATGACCAAATAAGCGGGTGTGTATTGAGGGAAAAAACTTTTGATATGACGATTACTTGCAAGCCTATTTTTGAAATCCCCACAGGTTTTACGCCCAATGGCGATGGTTTGAATGACAATGTAAAAGTGTTTTTGACACAAGTGTCAGGTTTTGAGCTTCGTTTTTTTAATAAATGGGGCGAATGTGTGCATATTGCCCGCAACGCGAACGAGGCTTGGAATGGGAAAATTGGCAACTCGCCTGCCCCTGCGGGTATGTATATCTGGCAGGCAAGCTACAGCACACCACTTTCTCCTGATGTGAAACTTTCCAAAAAAGGCTCAATCATTTTGATAAGATAAGGTTTGTTCATCTTTTGCGCTTTACCTAAACCCAAAATACAGCTTAGGAACGAGTAAAAAATAACTTGGACATTTTACTAATCTTTTGCGCTTATACTTCGTTGCAATAATCATTACAAAACACCGCTTTGCGCTTCTATTGCGCCTTGTCTAAGCACAAAATATCGCGTAAAATCCTGACCATCTTATTTTCTACTCGTTCCTTAGGAATAAAAATAAAATAACATGATAATTTCACTCACGCGAAGCCACGCTGTAAGCGTCTGTTGGTATTGCTTAACCGCGTAAAAGCTCGATAACAGACGCTTACAGCGTGGCTAAATATTCTCAAGTTATTT
>JAAFJK010000580.1 GCA_013298105.1 Cytophagales bacterium | reverse complement strand
GAAGATGTCCGCCAATATGTAGAAAGTTCAAAAAAACAAGTAATAGAATGGTTCTCAGCCATTGAAAAAGAATTTTCACATTTTTTTGAGCAGTTTTGTAAAGACAATGGTTTTAGCCTTTAACCCTCTTTTGTATGAATATCACAACTCATAATGAAAATCAAGAAGAATCATTGTTGGTTATAATGCAAACATTATTGCCTTGGTTGGTCTTTGATGAACAAGTATCATTGAATGCTCAAACGACAGATGACAATACAGATTATCTTGGACAATTCTATTTGTTTCCAATAGCCGAAATTTCTGTAGCAAATAGCATAGAAGATATTGCCCACTATATCCAAACCAAGTACCAAACTGTTTTAGCAGCGGCTTATTCTGCCCAACTTAGTATAGCCACTGTAATATGTGGGGAAAAAGGCAAAATTTCGCTTATGTTGGGTATTAAAAGCAATATCCAAAAAGCAGAACAAGTATTTGGCTCGCTTGTGCGGGGTGCTTTCCCTGGCGGAAATACACATTTTGATAAGACACGTACTTTAGACAAACTCATTAAGCAACAACCACATGGAGGTGTAATTACTGGGCTACCTTCTCTCAAACATGAAGACGAAAAACAAAAGTTTAATATAGCATCTGTGGTGCGTAGTATGTACGGGCATGAATATACGCTTATGATACTTGCAGAGCCTGTCTTGCCTGCTGTTATGACTAAGCAACTCAACCAACTCTTAGATTTTAGAGATAAGAGCCATGCTATAGCGGTGCAAACTGCTAATAGGCAGGAAAGTAAATCTGTTGCATACAATGAACAAACTACAGAAGGCAAGAATTCTGGACATAATATTGGTGGTTCGGTAAATTATTACGCAGCCGTTCCTATGGTATCTGGAGTAGGGGGTAGTATAACCTATTCATACGCTTTTGGTAGTAGCACAAGCAAAGCAAAAGGCAAAACGGACACATCTGGAGAAACACTTGGCTTAAGTTACGAAAGACAAAACGGCTTGGCTATAGAACTTGAAAAAGTAGCGGATAGTTTAGTACAAAGGACTATACAAGGCTTGAATACGGGTTTTTGGGAAACGGTAGTTACTTTTGCTACAGCTAACGAAACTACGCGCGACATATTAGCAGGAAGTTTTGCAGGCGAGCTTTCAAAACCAAGTAAACAACTTTACCCACCTAAAGTCTATAAAGATACTATAACAGGTAATAAACGTTTATTGTTTATTCCTAAGCAAGACACATCTAACAGCCTTTTTCCAAAAAGTTTGGCTTCTTATATATCAAGCGAAGAATTGGCACAATTAGCTTCTTTTCCTACAGAAACCTTGCCTGGTTTTGAAATAAAAAAGATGCCAAGCCTTGCACTTACAGATATAGTAAGCCAAAAATTAGAAGATAGTTTTGCACTTGGAGCTATAGCAGACTACGGAGAGGCTATAGCAGGTTCGGCTATACACCTATCTAAAGGAGATTTGAATAAACACCTTTTTGTATGTGGTATTACGGGTAGCGGAAAAACTACTACTGTGAATCAAATTTTGAAAAGTGCCTATCAACAATTTAAAACGCCTTTCTTGGTACTTGAATCTGCTAAAAGAGATTATAGGCAATTATTGGCAGATGAAGCCTTTAAAGATGATTTGAAAGTATTTACTGTAGGTGATACTTCAGTAAGTCCCATAGCCTTTAATCCTTTTTATGTACAAAAGGGTGTAAAGTTATTGGTGCATATAGATTATCTAAAATCTATTTTTAATGCAAGTTTTTCTTTTCACGGACCCATGCCCAACATTTTAGAACAATGTTTGCACAATGTGTATAGGAAAAAAGGCTGGAATCTTACTTCTGGGAAACACCCATTTTTTCAAGATAGTGAAGCACACACGCATGAAGAACATTATTATTGCTTTCCTACCCTTGCTGACCTAAAGCATGAGGTGCAAACCTACATCAAGGATTCAGGCTATGAAGGCGAATTCAAAGCCAATGTCAGTACGGGAATTGTAACCCGTTTAGAAAGCTTGTGCGTTGGCGCAAAAGGTTTAATGTTCAATACGCATGATTTTTATGCTATTCCAGAACTTTTAAGCAATCCCACTATTTTAGAAATGGAAGGATTGGCAGATGATGATGATAAAGCATTTTTTGTAGGGCTTATGTTAGTACTTGTAAGTGAGTATAGGCAACTCAATAACCCAAGTATCAATCCTTTAATCAAACAAGATGGCTTGACACATTTATTGATAATAGAGGAGGCGCACAGACTTTTAAAAAATGTATCTTCAGAACGTATGAGTGAAGATATAGGTAATCCTAAAGGAAAAGCAGTTGAGTATTTTTGCAATGTGATTGCAGAAATGCGTTCACTTGGACAAGGTGTTATCGTGGTAGAACAAATACCTTCTAAAATAGCTCCTGAAGTTATTAAAAATTCCAACACTAAAATCGTTCATAGGTTGGTTTCAAGAGATGACCAGGTGCTTTTAGCGGGTTCTTTGAGTTTAAAAGATGAAGATGCTTTGTACCTAAATAGACTTAAAACAGGTTTTGCGCTATGCCATAAAGAAGGTATGGAAAAACCTGTAGAGTTCAAAGTAGAAGCAAATGTACGCAAATTTGCCATTACTGATGAAACTATTTACAATCGTATGCAAAACAAATTTAAGCAAGCAACTTTATATGATACTGATGTCTATGAACTTAAAACTTGGTTAGATAATGAACCTGCAACGAATGAAGTAGTGGCTAAATTTATCAATCAATTATGTTTATTTGGTTTTGAAGGATTAAAAGATAGTATAATTAATCTTGTAAAAGGTTTAGAAAATATTATATACCTTTCAAAACAAAGCATTTATCAAGATTTTAAAGAAGAAACTTTACTTGCCTACACAGTAGAAAAATTGATGTATTTATTGGGGCAAGGCTTGTATCGAGGCAAAGGCTCATTTCCAAAAGGCATCAGAAAACAGTTGCAAAGTATTTTGAGCAATAGGGTAAATCAAGCCCATTATGATTCGCTTCTAAAAACTTTAAGTGATTATTGGCAAAAAGATGCTAAAGAATTTATTACGCATCTCATAGACCAATTAGCCAAACATAGTTTGTAATTCCAACCATTTATCCAATTTTTGTATGAACGAAACCAAACAAGGCTTTCAAGAACCATCTGAAGGCAAAAAAGAAACCCCTAATTCAGAATTTCGTAGTAACGAAATAACCGAAAAATCATTGCGTGGGCTTGAATTAGAAAACCAAGATGCCAATCTAAATGAGGCGCGTGAACCTATCCAAAATAAACAAGAGGGTATGAAAAGAGAAGCCCAAGTTGAGGCAGAACTAAAGGCGGAACCTCATGATGCTATTCACAAAGAAGTTTGTTTGCGCAATGAAAAAGGTGAAATAGTAAAAGACCCGCAAACTGGAGAAGCGCGCAGGGTGGATTTTATGGTTGAAAAAGACAATAAAATTGTACGTTCTATAGAGGTTACGTCTGAAACATCAGATAAAACTGCTCAAATGGAAAAAGAAGCTCGAATAAGAGCGGCTGGAGGTGAGTGGATTAAAACCGAAGATGGTAGAATGCTACAAATACCGCCTGATGTAAAAACTGAAATCATTAGAAAACCTTAAAAAAATGAAAATATACGACAAAGTAAATTGGCATTTTCCTGATGGAAAAAAATGCCCCTCGCTTGAAAAAGCGAAACAAATATTAGCCACTACTATGAAATGGCTTAATAAAAACAATCTCTTGTCAGATTATGGCAAAGAATTACATGATATTGGTGTTGATAGCGATTTTTCTATCACTGACCAAATGCTCACAGATAGAGGGAACTTGTTAATGAGCAATTTCTACGATACATGGCTGGCTATGCTTGACTATCAAAAAGAACCTTTTACTAATTATTTTGATGAAGTAATTACCCACATCATCTAACCCTACCCAAAAGCTAAAAAGTTCGTTGCACTCATCAAACTGCAACAAACCCATAATAACCCAAAAAACATGGCATATTCCGACTTCAAAACCCTCAAAGGATTTCAAAAAGAAACAAACATAGCCTATCAAATGCAAGTGCTATTTGATAAACCTATCACAGCTATTTTTCCTTCTGATAAGTTGTTATTTGACTTAGCAGAAGCACGTACTTATGGGCTACTTTCAGAAAAAGCAAAGTCTGAATTTATCATTACCCCTATACTGAAAGAAGTACGTAGAAACAACGTGGATAAAGTAACCTTTCTATCAGGTGTAGCGCTTGATACCCAAGTAGAAAAATTCAATGGTATATGCGATTATATTTTTAGCCATTCGCCACAATCTATAGAATTAAGTGCGCCCATTTTCTGTGTCGTAGAGGCTAAAAACAGAACTTTAGAAGAAGGTTTTGCCCAGTGTGCGGCTGAAATATATGCCGCATACCTATTCAATGAAGAAAATAACGAACCCCAAACACGCATCTATGGCACAGTAAGCAATGGATATGAATGGAGTTTTATGAAACTTGAAAATAGAATCATTACGATTGACCAAGATAGATATGCTATCCAAAAAATAGAAGAACTATTGGGTGTATTCCAAACTATCATTACTTATTATGATGAGTAGCCATATTTCAAATATCCCAACCAAAAACGCCCCTACTTTCGTAGAGGCGTTTTGCATTTCAAAAATAACTTTATACTTTTGTAACATGAATAAGCCGTTTTACAATCAAGACACTGAAAAAACAACTTTGGTTCTTCGAAAGTTATTGCTGAATATTCTGTAGAACAGGCTTCCAGCCTGTTTATTATTTGACACAACAGGCTGGAAGCCTGTTCTACAGTTTTTCCTGCGCAATAATTTTTTAAGAACCACAACTTTATAATAGACTTGGTGCGAAAGTCTTTTTTAGTCTTTTTGGAGATCTTTTGTCATTTTGAGCGAAGCGAAAAATCTCGTGGTTCGCTCACAAATTGTTCTTTGACAACGAGTTCCTTCGCTTCGCTCAGGATGACAACGTGCTTTTTCAAACTTTAAAACACTTTCGCAAGAAATCTAATAAATACATAAAAGATGTATGTAATAAATAACCTACTTTTCAATCAGAATCAACACACCAGTTTTTTACACTTTGACAACAACATAAATAATTAGTATTCAACCATCGGCAAGGCTAAAGCCACTGCCGATAGTTCATGCAGAGCGTTTTTGGGTAACAGAAGACATCTTGGCTGAGTTAGATATTTTGGAGAGTGTACCTGATTATTACTGCAGGATATTAGCCAAAGATACGCAGGGCAGGCAAGGCTACTTTCAAAAACCTTACCTTGCAGTTACATAATTGGCGACCTGCTCCATGAGCCACATGGGTGTAGAAGTAGCCCCACATATCCCTACCGTTTGGACACCCTCAAACCACGCAAGGTCTATTTCTTCTTCGTTCGAGATAAAATAACTCTTGGGGTTGAACTTTTGGCAAACACTGTGCAATGCCTTGCCGTTTGAGCTTTTTTTGCCACTTACGAACAGGATAAGGTCGTGCTGTTGTGAGAATTTTTCGAGCTGAGGCTCACGGTTCGAAACTTGCCTACAGATGCTGTCATTCGCATCAAGTTCGGTCGTGTTGCCTGCTTCTTGCATTTTTTCTTCTATAAGTGTTTTCATCTTATAAAAGCCTTCAGTGCTTTTGGTGGTTTGGCTGAAAAAGGTTATCGGGCGCGTGAAGTCAATTTTAGACAAATCCTCCTTGCCTGCCACTATGATAGCCTGTTGGTTCGTTTGCCCTGTAAGTCCGATAACTTCCGCGTGTCCATCTTTGCCATATATCACTACTTGTCCATCTTCTTGGCGCACTTGGTCATACGCATTTTTGACACGATTTTGCAACTTCAAAACTACAGGACAAGAGGCATCAATCAGCTCAATGTTATTGTTTAGTGCCAGCTCATAAGTAGAGGCGGGTTCGCCATGTGCGCGTATGAGGACTTTACAATCCTTCAGGTTTTGTAAGTCTTCATGATTGATTATTTTTAATCCTTTGTCTGCGAGGCGTTTTACCTCCATGTCATTATGGACTATATCGCCTAAGCAATAAAGCATTTCGGATTCTTGGAGTGCGTCTTCTGCCATTTGGATAGCGTATTCTACGCCAAAGCAATAGCCTGAATTTTTATCGATTGTAACTTGTATCATACCATTATAAACCTTTAAGTGCTAAATTATGTTTATGCCTATTACCAAAATATCATCTCTTTGTTCGGTGTCTTTCATAAAATTGTAGAGGTATTTTATGAGTGTTTGTTTTTGGAATGTCATATCCTCGCTACCCGCCTGCTCCAGAAGTTGTATGAATTGTTTTTCGCCTATTTTTTTTCTTTTTACATCATTTTGGTCGAGGTAGCCATCTGTAGTAAGGTATATTTTGCTGCCTTTGGGTAGTGCGAGTGTATAGTTTTGAAAGTCAGCTTCAGCTGTATGCGTGCCTCCTATAGATTTGCGATTGCCTGCGAGGGTTTGTATTTTTGGCTCTGCGGGTAGCATATAGTAGGCTTTTTGCTTTGCACCCGCAAAGACGATTTGTGTGTGCGTTTGTTGGGGAGTGATGACCATGAAAGACATATCCATGCCATAGCTATTGTCAGTTTCTTTTTGGTGAAGCATGAGTTGGACTTCTTCGTGCAATCTTGCGAGTATTTTGGCGGGGTCTTGCATATCCCATACCCGCACGATTTTATCCAATAAGTTATTTGTTATCAAGGTCATAAAAGCCCCTGGTACGCCATGTCCTGTGCAATCTATGACTGCCAAGAAGGTATTTTCGCCAATTTTATTCAACCAATAAAAATCACCCGAAACCACATCACGCGGTCTATAAATCACAAAATAATCTTGCAATAATGCCTCTCTCTTTTCTTGGTGTGGCAAAATAGCTTTTTGGATTACTTTAGCGGCTTGAATACTTTGTTGGATTTGGGAGTTTTGGTGGGCAAGGACTTTATTAGAGTCTTCCAGGGCTTCTGTACGTTCTTTTACCCTATTTTCAAGTTTTTCGTTTTCCTCTTTTTCTTGCTGTAGCAGTTGTCTTCTCAAGGCACGATAGCGGTCTGCAAGGGCTAAGGAAAATAAAAGTCCCTGAAAACTCAACCCAAAACGAGGCGCGTGAACTGTAAAAAGAGAATGTGGCAGGTAGGAAAGTTGCATGAGTGCATAGACTGTAGTACCTATCACCATACTCAAAAATGCCAAACTCAAAAACTGCGCCGCAGGTATTCGCTTTACAGTCGCATAGATAGATATGGTAATGATAGACAACACCGTAAAAGGCGAAAGTACATTCAGCAAGCGCGTCGAAACGGTATAACCAAACACAAAAAACGCTAAAATATTAAGAATCGCTACTGCCTTCACGATTTTCAAAGCCAAATGCCCACGAGGGATATTTTCTTTTGTACCCAAAAAACTTTGGATAAAACTACACACCGTAAATATCAAAAAACACCCCGAAAATACCAAAACAGGCTCTATCAAAAAAGGTGCATCAAAAAATAAATATTGAAAAGTATGCCCTATCAGACTGGCTGTGAATACTACGGAGCAAAACATATACACCGAGTACCAAAGATAAGCTATGTCAGACAATACAAAAAATAGGAAAAGATTGTAAAGTCCTAAAGCCAACAACATTCCATAGAAAATTCCCAAAAACGCCTCCTCATACCCCAAATCTATAAAAAAAGTATATGACTCCTGAAAATTGAAGGGAATCTGTAGAATACCGTTTGTCTTCACACTCACATAAAACGTATGTATGCTATCGCTGTGGAAAATGAGCTTAAAAGCATTGATTTTAGTTTTGATGCTTTTTTGGCGAAAAGAAAGCCTATCGCCACTTCGCTCTATTTGCCAACGCCCTTGCGCATCTTGATAATGAAAATCTACATAGTCCAAAGGAGGATAAGGAACTTCCACCAGCCAATCTTCTTGTGCAAAAGCTGGGTGCTTTATTTCAAACTTAAACCAAAAAGTGGAGTTGCTTTGATAAAAATTGGCTTGGTTGGTAGGCAAGGTCTTGGACTGTGTGGGCATCTTGCCTGCCACTTCTTGCACTGTCATGCGGTTCGTATTGTCTTCGAGATACACCAACTTGCCTACCAATGCCTTCTTCATGTCACCTTTTTGCAAAAGCAACAATTTACTTGCCTGCCCATACACGCAGGCAGGCAAGGTTAGGAAAAGTATTACACACAGCTGCAAATACCTCGATACAGTCATTCCACAAAGTTATGAAAAAAAAAGTTATTTCCAAATTTATGGCTTTAAAAAAATATTGATTGCAAAAAAATGCCAAAAACTGTTCAGTTTTTGGCATTGTTCTTGTAATCAATATATGAAAAGTGCTATTAATTTTGGTGTCATTTTTGTTTCGGGCAATTCAGCTTAGGTTAGGCTGAACTGCCTTTGTTTTTATAACACCTGCAATTTAGCACACTTATTAGAACTTACCAAATGTTTATCTCTTTTTTCTAAAAAAATCCTGAAATTTGTCTTTTAGCCTAAATATAAGTACCTTTGCGGAGTAGAAAAATAAAAACTATGGCAGAAGCAAAACTGTAGAACAGGCTTCCAGCCTGTTGTTTCAAATAATAAACAGGCTTCCAGCCTGTTGTTTCAGATTATAAACAGGCTGGAAGCCTGTTCTACAGAATATTCCGCAATAACTTTCTAAGAACCTAAAATAATAAATTAAGAAACCTCCTTATGGCTTGGACTTGTATAAATTGCGAAGCAAGCAATGATTATCACGCCTCCACGTGCGAGGTTTGCGGTATGGAGCGATATTTTTCTATCTCTGAAGTGAATGATTTGCTCAAGATGCAAGAACTTGACCCCTCCGAGCTAAAAAAAATCCAAACCAATTTCAAACGCGCCAGCACCGAAAATAAAAACTTAAGACAAAAAAACAAAGAACTTGCCCAACATATCCACGACCTCGAACAGTTCAAAGAAAAACATAATCCTAAGATACAACAGTTTGAAAATCAAATCAAGCACTTGCATCAATGGAATTTGCGTTGGAAAACCATCATAGCACTTGGAGGCATCACACTTTTGTTTTTTATATTAGCCAAAATAACCATTACCATTCAGTTTTGATGAAATACATCTTCACGCTCCTTGCCTGCCTGCTCTCTGCCTCTGCCTATTCCCAAACCTTGCCTACCCTTGCCCTCGATGCCCTTAAGACTGAGCTGGGCAGGCAAGATGATACTTTGCGTATAGCCAACTTCTGGGCTACATGGTGCAAGCCCTGTGTAGAAGAACTCCCCGACTTCATTGCCCTTGCCTCCCAGTACCGCGCAGAGGGCAGGCAAGTTAAGTTTTTGCTGATAGCCGTAGAGGATACACCCGAAAAAGTAAACACTTTTTTGAAAAATAAAAAAATGAACCCAAATCCACTTTTTTACGTTCTTACTGAAAGAGATGCCAATAAGTGGATACCTGCCATAGACGCAAAGTGGGAAGGCGAAATCCCTGCCACACTTTTTGTAAATGACAAAACAAACTTACGCGCTTTTTACCCCAAAAAATTTAGCCACACCGAATTAGAAAATACCATTCATCTTCACGAAAAAAAAAAGTAAAAATCATGTCTGAACAAAAGAAAAAAGGGTTTAATGTAGCCGTATTAGGCGGAATCTTGACTATATTTGGGTCTATGATTACTATTTTTGTAGCCACCAATGTAGCCAGAAACAATAACCAAAAAGAGAAAGAAAAACCCAAAACAGAACAAGCGGCTATCAAGCTCGAAAATGCTGTAGCAGGCTATCAAATAGGCGACATAGCAGACGACTTCAGCCTAAAAAACATTGACAATAAACAAGTCGCACTGAAAGACTATGCGCAAGCTAAAGGGTATTTAATTATCTTCACTTGCAATCACTGTCCGTATGCCAAAATGTACGAAGACCGCATCATAGCCCTGCACAAAACTTACCAAGCCGAAGGCTACCCTGTCATAGCCATCAACCCCAATGACCCGAAAGTCCAGCCTGATGACTCATTTGAAAAAATGCAGGAAAGGGCAAAAGAAAAAAGTTACCCTTTTGCCTATCTGTTTGACGAAACGCAGGAAGTAGCCCGCAAATTTGGCGCAACCAAAACCCCGCACGTATTCATACTCGACAAAGACCGCAAAGTCCGCTACATAGGCGCAATAGATGACAATGCGCAAGATGCCCAACAAGCCGCCAAATTTTATGTGGCTGATGCCATCAAAGAACTCCAAAAAGGACTCTCTGTGAGTTTTGCTACTACCAAAGCCGTAGGCTGTAGCATCAAATGGAAGCAATAGACACCATATAGAAATGAAAAAAAACCTGCTTTTGGCAGGTTTTTTTGATAATACTTGTAAGCTAAATCAAACTAAGCAGGCAACAATACTTTGCTGATGACGTGGATTACGCCATTATCCGTTGCTACGTCTGCCATTACGACTTCCGCATCATTTACGAATACTTTGCCGTCTGTCAAGTGGATAGTAAGTACCGCACCATTTACGGTAGTAGCTACCATGCCATCTGAAAGGTCAGTCGACATTACTTTGCCCGCTACCACGTGGTAGGTAAGGATACCTTGTAATTGGGTTTTGTTTTCGGGTAAAATCAAAGAAGCTACCGTACCTTCAGGCAAAGCCCCAAAAGCTGTATCAAGGGGCGCAAATACCGTGAAAGGACCCTCACCATTCAAAGTTTCTACTAATTCAGCCGCTGTTACAGCCGCAACCAATGTGGTGAATGAGCCATTTGCAATGGCAGTTTCTACAATGTTCATAAAATATATATTAAGTGATATATGCACATAAGGCATTTGGCAACTGTATTGTTCATAGATATTAGAATCATAACAATTTGGTTACATACAAATAATATACAAATATGACTTTTTGATTGACGCGAAGCAAAAAATAATGGGCAGGAGTCTATTTTTTGCCTTTCCATTTCCCTTTTTTGTAGTCGCCTCGTTTTACGGATTTGATGAACTGCGCCCACGCGAAGGGGTTAAGTAGCTGGAGAGTGGGTATAGTACCTCTGTTGCTGACTTGTGTGAAACTCCTATCCATTTGGTAGCGGTGATTGGCGGCGGCATCCATTTGTGTTTCGAATGCCATGCGCATCATGTAGTTTTTGTCCAACGTTTCTTGGAGACGTTCCATTTTTTCTTGGTCTGGGAGTTCAAGGGCTACAAAGGCTTCTTTGAACATCTCCTCTGTAGGATATGCCATCACTTCCACTATAGGTAGGGTAGTAATGTCTTGATTCATCTCAATGATGACAGAATAGCTTTCGCCTTTTTCGCGTGGGACGATATAGTAGCGTTTTTTGTAGCCCACACAATCCACTATCACGCTATCGCCTGGTAGGGTAGGCAAGATAAAATAGCCTTCAGCATTGGCAGAAGTTCCCTGCCCTGCTTTGGGTATGTAGAGGTTTGCACCTGGTATGGGTTCGGTCGTTTTGCCATCTATCAGCAATCCTGAAACATAGACAGGCTCAACGCGTCCTTGTGCTTTCGCTTGGTGGCTGATGCCAAGTACAGATAAGAACAAGAGGGCTAAAATTTTTGTAATACACAAAAACTTTGTATCATTGTGCAAAAAAGCAAAGAAGTGAGGCATAGATGGATTTACGATTGATGGTTTACGATTTACGATTTTTTGTAACTATTTAGCCCCCAGCCCCAAAGGGGAGTTTTTGCGTAAGTTTGCATTTAAACTTGCCTACCAAAATACTAAAATAGCCGAAAATTGGAGATAACTCTCCCCTTTGGGGCAGGGGGCTAAATAATTACGATTTTTTTATGGTTGTCTGACAATTTTTGTGGAAGTACCCAGCTTGTCGTTGTGAGTAAAGCGAACAACCTCGTGCTTCGCTCATAAGGACAAAGTGCGCTTTTTTCCCACCACAAAATTAGTTTTAATTTTTAAAAATTATTTTCCCACAAAGATAAAAAAAATATCTTATATTTTTTATTTTTCCCCATAGTTTTTTTTGAATATATGTATAAACATCTTTTTTTTGACCTCGACCATACGATTTGGGACTTTGACAGAAACTCAAACGAAACATTGGCAGAGATGCACGTGCTTTTTGGTATGGCAGGCAAGGTAGATTTGGCGCATTTTATGGATACTTTTGTAAAAGTAAATGTGGCTCTTTGGGAAAAACACAATGCCAATGAGATAGACCAACAAACGTTGCGACTTACGCGCTTTCCACTTGTTTTTGAGGCTATGGGCGTAGCTATGCCTGCTACTTCAGAAGAACTTTCGGAGGTGTATTTGGATTTGATGCCCCGCAAGTCGCACATTTTCCCCTACGCTATAGAGGCTTTGGAATATTTGAAGCAACGCTATCAAATGCACATCATCACGAATGGTTTTCCAGAAATCCAAACTGTAAAATTGGCAAGTGCTGGGATTACGGATTATTTTGATAAAGTCGTAACTTCTGCTGTTGCAGGTTGTAAAAAGCCTTCGCGTGGTGTTTTTGATTATACTATGCGATTGGTAGATGCCTTGCCTGCTGACTGCCTGATGATAGGCGATAACTGGCAGGCAGACATCATGGGCGCGCGGGGCGCGGGTATTGACCAAGTGTATTTTGCCCCCGACCTTGCCTGCCCCTTGCCTGCCCCAGATGCGCATACGCGGACTTATCATATCTCGTCTTTGCGTGAGTTGATGGATATTTTGTAGGCTTTAGGAACGAGTAAAAAATAAGATGGTCAGATTTTTGTACGATATTTTGTGTTTAGACAAGGCGCAATAGAAGCGCAAAGCGGTGTTTTGTAATGAATATTGCAACGAAGTATAAGCGTAAAAGATAAGCAAAA
>JAAFJK010000765.1 GCA_013298105.1 Cytophagales bacterium | reverse complement strand
GGTGGGGTTCACCCCCACCCAAACCACGCAAATAACTTTTAATTGAAACACCCTGTTTTTGGCTTGGGTGGGGGTGAACCCCACCCCTACAATAAAATCATTCCGTTTATTTTTTACGTCTTGCTTATTACTTTTAAACTTTTTAAAAGTATGTTTTTATATTTTGATAGCGACTTAAGTAATTTGTATCTGATGTAGGCTTATGATTTATCATCATGTTTTTGCGTGGTGGAAATTTGATAAATCAAATTCCTACATACAACTTTGTAATGTCGCTATCAAATTCAAAACCTTGCCTACCCAAGACAGGCAGGCAAGGCTGTTTGTTTACCCCTTCAAAGCCTCCTCAAGTGTAGCTATTTTCGCTTCAGCGTCAGCCAATTTCTTGCGCTCATTCTCGATGACTTCAGGCTTGGCGTTGGCTACAAATTTTTCGTTGCTGAGTTTTTTCAAGGTACTTTCGCGGAAACCGCGTGCATAGTCGAGTTCTTTCTGTAAGTCAGCTTTAGAGGCTTGCGCTTCAGTTTCATTTTCTTCGAAAGGCACAAAACACTCGTAATTTTTCACTACAAAACTCAAGGCTTTAGCGGGTTTTTCTTCACTGAATTTGATTTCAGTCAAATTCGCCAAACGCAAGATGTAGGGCAGGAAAGGCGCGAACTCGCTGTTATCCGTTGCTTTGATGTGCAAGGCAAGCGCATCACGCACAGGCGAAAGTCCTTTTTTGCTTCTTATATTGCGAATTTGGATAATGGTTTCGAAGGCGAGTTGTGCCTTGCCTACCAAAGTCGCGTCTTTTATGGTTTCTGCTTTTGGATAAGGAGCAATGCAAATGCTCTCGCCTGCTTTACGGTCTTGGATATTTTGCCAAACTTCCTCTGTGATGAAAGGCATAAAAGGGTGCAAGGCACGCAACAATTTATCAAAAATTTCTACCGTTTTTTGGTAAGTCGTGGCATCTACCTTACCTGTCCCCCCTTCGGGGGTTAGGGGGCTTGGCTTAATCATTTCCAGATACCACGAGCAGTAGTCGTCCCAAAACAAATTATACAAATCTGTCAAGGCTTCAGAGAGGCGATATTTTGCTATATTTTCGTCTATTTCTGCGAAAACTGTATTGAACTTAGTTTCTATCCATTCTACAGCTGTGGCGTGTTGGTAGGCAAGGCTATTATCTACTTCCCAACCTTTGAGCAACCTAAACGCATTCCAAATTTTATTAGCAAAATTCCTTCCTTGTTCACACAATTTAGAATCGTGAGATTTCGGGTCATTCATAAATGCCGCTACATCTTCTACTTTTTGCGACTTCGGAACGTCTGTATCAAACAGCAAATCATTGCCCGCCGCACTACTGCGCAACAGCCCAAAACGCACTCCATCAGCACTGTAAAGCTCTATCAGACGCAAGGCTTCAGGCGAGTTGCCCAAAGATTTAGACATTTTTCTGCCCATGCGGTCGCGTATCAAGCCTGTGAAATATACGTCTTTGAAAGGCAACTTGCCTGTGAACTCATAGCCTGCCATAATCATACGCGCCACCCAAAAGAAAATGATGTCGAAGCCCGTAACAAGTACAGAAGTAGGGTAGTAATAGTCAAAATCCTTGCCTCCCGAACCGAGCGGAGGTAACCTCCCCCCTGCCCCCTCCATTTTGGAGGGGGAGTTTTTTCCCTCTTCGGGGGTTAAGGGGCTGAAAACCGAAATAGGCCAAAGCCAAGAGCTTGCCCACGTGTCGAGTACGTCCTCATCTTGCCTCAATGAAATTCCCCCTTCGGGGGTTAGGGGGCTTTTACCATATTTTGTTTTGTATTTGGCTTTTGCTTCTGCTAAGTTTTTGGCTACAATGATATTCCCTTCTTCATCATAATAAGCTGGAATACGTTGCCCCCACCAAAGTTGGCGCGAAAGACACCAATCGCGTACATTTTCCATCCAGCTCTTATACATATTTTTGAACTTGGGTGGGTGGAATTGTATGGTGTCGTTCATTACATTGTCAAGGGCGGGCTTGCTGATGTCCTGCATTTTCAAGAACCATTGCAAGGAGAGTTTAGGCTCTATAATCGCGCCTGTACGCTCTGATGTACCAACTTGGTTTTTATAGTCTTCTTCTTTCTCTAAAAGTCCTGCGGCTTTGATGTCTTTTATAATTTCTTTCCTACAAATAAACCTGTCCGTACCTACATATTTTGCTACGCCACACGCTTCCGACATTTTGCCATCATCTGCTATAGTATCTATGACTGCTAAATTGTGTTTCAAACCAATTTCATAGTCATTGATGTCGTGGGCAGGCGTGATTTTGAGTGCGCCTGTTCCGAAGGTAGCATCTACATATTCGTCTGCAATGATAGGCACTTCACGGTTGATGATAGGCACGATAACCGTCTTGCCTACCAAATGCTTGTAACGCTCATCATGCGGGTTTACGCACACTGCCGTATCGCCCAAAATGGTTTCGGGACGTACTGTGGCAACTGTGATGCTATAATCCCCTTGTGGGCTTTGATATTTTACAAAATATAATTTTCCATTATTTTCTTTAAAAATTACTTCATCATCAGAGATAGCCGTCTTGCCTACGGGGTCCCAGTTTACCATGCGAATTCCGCGATAAATCAAGCCTTTTTCGTACAACTGCACGAAGGCATCAATTACTGCTTCTGAAAGGTTGTCTTCCATCGTGAAGCGAGTGCGCGACCAATCGCAAGAAGCCCCTAATTTTTGGAGTTGGTGCAAGATAATGCCCCCATATTTTTCTTTCCATTCGAAGGCATATTTCAGAAACTCTTCACGAGAAATATCCTTTTTCTCGATGCCTTTCTCCTTGAGCATCGCCACGACCTTTGCCTCTGTAGCTATGGCGGCGTGGTCAGTCCCTGGCACCCAACACGCATTTTTGCCTTGCATACGCGCCCTGCGAATAAGCACATCTTGAATGGTATTGTTCAAAAGATGTCCCATGTGGAGTACACCTGTTACATTTGGAGGGGGGATAACAATGGTAAATGGTTCGCGTTCATCAGGTTTTGACTCGAAAAACTTGTGTTCGAGCCAATATTGATACCATTTGCTTTCAGTGTCAGCAGGATTATAGGTCTTTGAGATTTCCATATTTTTGAAAAAAAGCTACAAAGTGCAAAGTTAGGGAATTTTGGGCAAAAAATCAATTAACCTACTCATATCTTATCTGAAATCTCTCTATCAACTTTTCAGGGATTACCATTTCTAAAGGAGTGCCTAAAACAAATATTTTGACGTATTGAAGGTTACAAAAAAATGGTGGGATAGACTTTAATGGATTATAACTCAAGTCCAACACTCTCAAATTTTGTAAATTTTTTATTTCGGTAGGCAAGGTTTGGATTTGATTACCACTTAAGCCTAAGCCTACCAAACTTTTCAAATTACCTACTTCAGTAGGCAAGGTTTGAAGTTGATTATTCTCTAATTCTAAATGTGTCAAATTTTTCAAAAAGCTAATTTCTTTAGGCAAGATTATTATTTCTTTATCTGCTAAATCCAATTTTCCCACTTCCCAAAAAGCCACTTTAAAATTCCAAGCCTCGTATTGCATCAAAAAATCAAACAAAGCCTCCAAATCTTGCCTACTACTGCCAAAATGTGCCTCTACTTCCACTTCATAGTTTCGTGCCAACTGCAAGCCCAAACGGACATTCGCCTCGTCTGTACTTTCCAAAAGCCGTAATAGATTCTTAAATTTGGGGTTCATAATAGAGAAATAGGTTTTAGGTAAGGAAGTAGGCAAGTTGTTTTTTCATATAAGCAAAGATACACATTTTTCTTGAAAAAATGAAGGTAGTTTTTCTGAAGTGGCAAGTGATTTTACTCATCTTTGGCAGGAAAGAATGTACCAAGTGTTTCCCATTTTTGGTCACAAAAATCTTTGAAGTCCGTCTTATAGTTTCTCCAATGTTTGCAACTAAAACACAATTCTAAGAAGGCAAACGGCTTATTTCCTTGATAAAAAACCAACACTTCACGAGGCTCATAACAACGCATCTTGCCTGAATCTTCACCTTGATTAAAGACCAATGTTTCAAAAAGTTTTTGTGTTTGGCTTGGATTCAAAAAGTAACGATGCTTCACATAAGCCACAAATAAAGTATCATTTACTATTTCAACAGGTGCTTTATGCCCCTTTTTTTGCACGCTCAACTCCTCTGTATATTTCTCTAAGTCAAAAGATATAGCTTCTATTTTAGTAGCTTTGTCAAAGGGTGGCGTATTATCCAAGCGTTTATGTGGATCTTTTTTAAAGGTACAAGGTGATTCATATTCGTTTTTTACCTCAACTTTTGAAAAAATCAAAGGCGTTATTATTGATTTATTCTCCACAGATAGTTGTTTATCAGTGGAGATTGCGCAAGCACCACACAAAGAAAGGTAGGCAAGTAGATAGGCAAGTTTTTTTTTCATACAAGCAAAGGTACGCATTTTTCTTGAAAATGGAAAGGGCTTTTTTTAGCCCTTGTTAATATTTGAAAAGCGCGGATAAGGCTTTTATTTCACACACATTTCAAGCCACAGCCTTTGCGCAGGGTTGTTGGTACACGAAAAATTGGGTAGGCAAGTGTAGCTATAAATAAAATCACGCCCAATTTTTCGAGATACCAACAACGGTATAAAGACCTTTACAGTAGTGCGGGCATAGTGGAAGAAAAATCAAAAACTAATTTTACAGTACAATATGAGTGCCATCTCCTTAGAGGCTTTGAGGGTATAATATTTTGTAAAATATTGATAATCAAATACCTGTCAGAAAAACTTAATAAGATTGGAAACTTATTGCCCAAATGATAACACACACCAAAAGCACAAAAAGCACCAAATAAGTCGACACAACCAAAAACTCTAATTTTTTGAAATAATGTACCATACCATCAACATTATTTAGTTTTTGATAATGCCAAATTTTACGATTCAACAAAACAATGCGTATGGGTATAATACTCAATGGCACAAGTACCAAAAGTAAAAAGAAAGCAAACACACGAACCACATCCATAACCTCTTTCTCTTTGAATAAGAGTGCATATAATGCAAAACAAAGCGGGGGAATAATGATTAGAATAAAAATAGCTACCAAAATCCACGAAAAAATAAAAAAAGCAGATTTTTTATTGTTATTATCCATTATATTAAATTGATTGGGAAAAATTTTAAAAACTATTTTAGTTACTGTAAAATTTTCGTATAAGTATGTTTTAGGCAATAGATTTGTGGTACGCTGTAACAATGGCGAGGTTTCTTGCTCCTTTTGCAGACCACGCCATGCCTTTTCTTTTTTGCCTTTTCGCC
>JAAFJK010000541.1 GCA_013298105.1 Cytophagales bacterium | reverse complement strand
GCAATGGTATTTTCAAAGTTCTCGTTGATAAATTGCCAATTCTTTTGCATTGGCTCGGCAATTTTGGTAGCGTATGTATCCTCTAAAATGTCTTTGTATGCATATGCTTGTTCAGGTGTTTGGACTGTGGCATATAGCACTCTTATATCCTCTTTGAGCGCGTAATTGGGTAGTATTTCAGGATGTTTTAGGCAAAACGCTTCTACTTTATTTCTTTCTGTTTCAGACAACTTTTCTTCTCCTTTTAACATCAATAAAGACGTTTGATGTGCTTCTTTTCGTTCCCCTTTGGCATAATTGGCTATTCTATGGGCTTTCAATGCCTCTTTGAGTGCCTTATTGACACTTTGTATCAAATGAAAAATACAAAATTGGTGTAAAGCATTCGGGAACATCTTCAAGATGACCGCACTATAGGCAGACAGCATATCAGTCACAACTAAATGCACATTTTCAGCTGGTAAACCTTTGTCTATCATTTCTTGATAGTGTGCTTGAATAGCCTCTGAAGCGTTGCTGTCAGCTAAATTCGCGTGCAGTGCTACACTATGAGAGGATTTGGTCTCTTTCCCTGCACTGGCAATCACAAATTTTTTGTTACTCAATCTTTTTTTTTTAGAAGGATGCTTCTCATCTGTATGTAAGACCTCTATCTTACTCAAATTACCTATATTATCAACCAATTTTGCCTTTTGAGTCCACGTATGAAGGGTAGAAATAGAGGTCGGACTATCAAAATCCTCTTTCAATTGTACGCTTAAAGAACTATAAGAAACTTGGTGCTTTAACATTTTGTTAGACACAAAAAATTTACTGCTTTTGGTATAACGACTACGCCCTTCCAACTCCTCCAAACCTGCTTGGGGAGGGTAAAAGGTAAACCGCTTACGTGAACACGCTGTATTTTTACAACGAAGCTGGACTTTTTCATAAGTCTTAGTTTCCATTTTGTTTAGTGCATAATGTTGTAACGTGCGCGCTTTGTAACAAGCTACAGAATTACTCAAAGTCCCACAATCAGGACAAGGACAAATATCAAAAAAGGTTGGAGTACGCATATGCTTTTTGCGGCAAAGATACACTTTTTTTTAATTGCCTCCTAAAAAGAAAAGTGTCCAATATTTGCCGAATTTGGGTGTCTGTATATGATATGCGATATGCTTTTTCGCTTGTATTATCAGCAACTACAGCGCGTATATAAGCACTTTGGCGCCGTATTTGCCCAAATATTTACCTGACTTGCGGCGTGTTTTTTATCAAAATATTGCTGTATGGTTGCTTCATCAGACGCGAAACTGCTCTCAAGCAAAAGTTGCAAAGCCCGAAAAAGAGAGGTTTTGCCACTGCCATTTTCGCCATATAGAAGTGTGTGTTTGCCTCCTATTTTTGATAAAGGATTGTGCAAACTATCTAATTTGCCGAAAAAACCAAAGTTTTGCAATTCTATGGATTTGATTTTCATATTCTTTTGTTGTTTTGTTGGTTGTTTTCAGTTTAGTTTAGTTTTGACATTTAGTTTTGATTTAGTTTTGACAACTCTTTAAAGAGTTGTCAAAACTTGTCAAAACTTGTCAGGCTACTCACTTTTGATGCGCCTGATAATCTCACTATGCAAATCTGACAAAATGATGCGATTGCGGATAGGATTCTCGCTTACCTGTAGCCACGCATATACACTTGCTATGATACGCGCCTGCTCGCCTACCTCCTTGCCTACAATGTCAGGAAAGTTCGCTTCCGTAACGAACTGCAACACATCTATCTCTTTTTCGCGCATCTCGTCCTCAAAATACAACTCAAAAACCACCATATTCAGTACCTCCTCCACGAACCGCGCCACGCCTGCATTGTCCATATAGGGGCTTGCCTGCGGACTATCGGGGCTGTAGAGCCAAAGCACATATTCCACCAAACCCTCTACTTGCCTACGCACCGCCTCGCCTGCCTGCTTGATAGGCAGTTGTTCTACTTTGTATTTTTTCCACATATTCGTTCCCATACCCGTACTCCCCTGTTGTCCTTAGTTTGCAACTAAGGACTAAAAATAGAAGCACGTTTGTAACGGGGAGCATTTGCCATTTGTCCCCTTTTTGAAAAAACTGTAAAAGGGCTATTTTTCCCCTTTCAAGCATACAAGTAGATATTTGGAATAGAAATAAACAGCCCTCTAAAAAGCCCTAAATGCAAAATTTGAAGAACTGTTTGCAAAACGTTATGTTTTTAACCTCTGAAAACAACCAATACCGTTACAATCGCTTGAAAGGGGGGACAAATGCCAAATGCTCCCTTTGTAACGTGCCTGTTGCGATAGCAACAGAATGTCGAGCCAATCTGTACTAAAACCAATACAAAAGACAGAAATTGCTTTTTGTGGTGTAAAAGTTGTAATTTTGTAGCGGTTTTAGCTCGGCAGAAAAATGCTTTGCATTTTGCGAGTTACAAACTCGCCTCTATTTTTAGTGCTTAGTTGCAAACTAAGCACAACAGGGAAGTTGTTTGGTTTGATAATATCAAAAAAACAGTTGCAAATTGGACTGTATAATGCTACCTTTGCACAGTTTTACTGAAGCATGAATGTAGCCCAGACCTATATTGAACTCAAAGCCCCCGCCCTCACTGTCCACGACTACTACGGGCAGGCAAGTGTGTGGGCGGTAGGCAAGTTCAAGGAACTCGATACCCCAAAACTTGCCCAATTTTTCCTTTTGCTGGGACAAGCCTACAAAGAGAAAAGCAGTGCCTACCAATTCCTTTTCAAAAACGTACACGACATACAGGCAGACAAGCAACAAATCCCAGCACAGCACCTGAAGCCACTCATGGCAGTCCTGCCTCGATGCCTCGAAGCGGAAGACCAAGCCACGCTTTTGCGGTACGAACTTTTGAACTATTTACAAAACCATAAACTCGCCATTACGCGAAAATTCTCCCTTACTACAGACGTACAAAAAGCCTTTGATACCTATTCAAAATATCTGGCAGGCATTTATTATATCGGCAGTACGCCCTCCGTATGGTTTTCGGAACTTGCCTACGAAGCTGCGGACAGGCGCGAACTCATAGAGGCGTTCATGTATATCCAAGTCTTGAAACTGAAGGCGAGCGTTTCGCACTTCAAAAAAGACATCTTGCTTATCAGCCAAAAAGCCCACAATCTCTCCAAAAAAGTGCTGTACTTCATTGATTTTATGGGCATAGAGGTAGAGGTGGTAGGCAAGAAATATGACCTCAATCGACTGAATGTCTATGACGAGATGCCCTTGCCTACCTTCAGGGGCAAGTTCGCGGCGTGGCTGAACCAATACATGACAGACGAACTTGCCCAAGAAGATTATGCCACTGTACTCCGCGAAACACAAGAAGCCGTACTTGCGAACGATTTAGGAAAAGCCATTCTACACTACAAAAACCACAATACGCTGAATGCAAGAGCCGACATCAGCTTCGCTTTGCAAGGCGGGGCAGGCATCGTCCGCCTTGAGATACGCTCATGGCTGAATCGGATTTTGGTGGGCGATTTTAGATGGTATGAGAAATATTTATTGCCTGTAATTCTTACCATGTGCATTGCATGGTACACTCATCGTATCAGTCCTCTGCTATTGTTGGGTTGGGCTTATCTCATGATACTTTTTGGTAACAAAACAAACAATGAAAAACTCATGGAACAAGAACTACAAGAGGAAAAGCGTTTAGACCTTACCTACCTGCGTGAACCACATGAGGAAGCGTACAAA
The DNA here is from genome assembly GCA_013298105.1 of Cytophagales bacterium. Lineage (GTDB taxonomy): Bacteria > Bacteroidota > Bacteroidia > Cytophagales > Microscillaceae > RDXI01. The sequence continues at coordinate 203 of JAAFJK010000541.1, read as the reverse complement.
AAGATGGTAGAAGCCCACAAAGTAGAAACAGGCTATATCTTATTGAACCAAAATATATTCAGTAACCTCAAGGAAAATATCCATGAAGCCTGTTTGATACACGCAAAGTTAGAATTTAGTGGCTATAGTTATGTTTTCCCGACAGACGTGCAAGAGATATACCATAGATATAATACCCATTTGCAGACACTTGAGGCAGGCAA
>JAAFJK010000644.1 GCA_013298105.1 Cytophagales bacterium | reverse complement strand
AGAACTCTTGCAAAAAAAATCGCTGTATCACCCTTTATTTTTTCAGCAATTTGTTATCCCAGAACAAAGTGATAATTGCTAACATTTAACATTTAACATTTAACATTTAACATTTAACATTTAACATTTAACATTTTTATTTATTTTAAACGAATATTTTTTGATAAATGTTCCCTGTTAAATGTTCCCTGTTAAATGTTCCCTGATATATGAAAAACTATGCTCTTTCTCTCACTTCCGCCTTCAGCACTACTTCACTTTTGAAGGCGCGTATTATGATGCTCTATCGCAAACCTTCTGCAAAATTTGCTTTGGCAAAGTTTGGGTTTGCCTTGCCTGCCCTCGTGCTGTGTGTGCTTATCACGGCTTTTACCCAACGTGAACGCATCTTGCCTGCCTCACTGCTGGCAGAAACTAATGCAGTAGCCCAACGACTGACGCAAGAAGTTCAAAAGGCGTTTTTGCCTGCTGTTGCCACGCCTACTGTAGCAGATAGGCAGGCAAGGCAGGAAGTCCTGAAATCAGACGAAATAGTAACTGAAAATGAAATCTTGCCTACGCAGGATATGGTAGAGAAGCCCACAATGTTGTCTATCATTCAATCTAAAAATGTGGCTTGGCAGGCAAGTGAGGCAACTGTTAAGACGAATTTGTCTGCTGTTATAATGCCAGTAGATTCTGTGAAGAAAGCGAAAAAGAAACGGAAACATCTCCCTTTTTTTGTAGGAGAATATGGATATTTTACACAAAAAGAACTCAAATCAAATGAAGCAGTAAGTATATCAAAAATTTTTGAAAAAGATAAAATATACTTAATTCAATTTTATAATGCGAAAGAAAAGGTAAAATTGAACACCTCGATGGAAATAGACATTTTACAAGGAGGTAAAAATGTAGAAATTTCTAAGACAGAAAAAGGTTATACTTTCACTCCTTCACATACACGAGCGCATGAAATAAAATTAAAAAATTTGAATAAAAATATTCGTGTAATTGCTATGATTTATGCGTATGATAAAACAAAAGAAAATCCTTCTATTGAATTGAAGTGTAAAGATGGTAGCAGTATAAATGGATTTAAACCAAAAGTGAATCTAAATCAAAACTTTCAACTTGTTTTTAGTAGAACAGCTGACTATACAGAGTTAGCCATTCACGAAGTTTTGGTTACGGTACATCGAACAAATAAAGCGATTGTTTTTGAAAAAGTCTATAAAACGCCTAACTTCAACTTAAGCGATTTACAAGTGCAAAAAGATGATATAGTGAGGATTCAAGTTACTGAGTTTTCAGGAAAATTAAATGGTATAACAGTTCAAAACCCTAAAACAGGATATGGTTTTTTAAGGAATGATCCTATATTTAGTATTCAGCCCAAAATCAAATAACCCACCAAATCCATGCTAAAACTTATCCAAACAAGCCTCTGGAAGTATGCACTGTGCCTTACTTCGGCTTTTAACTCGCCTTCTATTTTAAAATCTCGAATTATGATGTTGTATCAAAAAAACTCACGCCGCATAGCTTTGAGCAAGTTTTTGCTCGCTGTTCCTGTCCTTGCCTTGTGCCTCGTAGTGGCTTCTTTCATACAAAGACAGCCTGTAGTTTCAGTGCTTGATGAGCAGTTTAATTTTCTCAAAAAAATAACTGTAAAAACACTTTCAAAAAATGATTTGAAATATATTTTTGTGAACAAAAATGAATATTTATTTCGCTTCATAGATACCAAAACACAAAAAGTATTACCTGCACCTGAAGGATTCAGTTTGTATGCTACCAAAAACAACGAAGAAGTAAAGCAAAATTGTACGCAAAAATTTGATGGCTTGTGGTACACACCTGAAAGTACAGGTTTTCATACGCTTACTTTGAACAATACTTCTACTGCTGATATTGACGTAGCCATATATTTCAAAGAAAAAGTAGCTAAAATAACAAAAATAGAAGGCGACATATACACCAATCCAGAAATCTTGCCTGCTATGCCTGTGTTTGCACAAGTAAATCAAGACGAATATCCCAAAGAGGCATATTATAAAGAAATTGAAGGCGATGTCATCTATGATGTAATTGTGAATCTTGATGGCACATCAAGCGATATAAAATTAGCACAAGATTTGGGATATGGCTGTGACGAACTGGCATTAAAAAAAGTGCAGGCTTTGAAAAGTGGCGCGGCTGGCTTTCACAAAGGGAAGGCAGTGCGTACAAAAATGCAGGTAAGGGTAGGGTTTAAAATGTTCCCACAATATCTTGAAAATGCTGAACCTGTGCGTAATATTCTTCAAACAATTCCGCTATCAGCTCAAGAAACTAAAATTGTCCTTGAAAAAGGCAAAAAATACTTCTTTGTACTTTCAGAAACGGAAAGTCTGAGTAAGGAAGATTTGGATAAAATCATGTTGCAAATCACGCAGGGTTCAGGTCTGCCCGTTGCACAAAATCGTATGGGAGGTAAACTCTATCTTACGACCATCTACAAAGCAGAAACTTCAGGCGAGTACAAAATTAGCTTAGGCGAAACTGCCACAATGAAAGCAGGCAAGTTGATAATCGGTACGAAATAATTACATTTAACATTTAACATTTAACATTTAACATTTAACATTTAACATTTAACATTTAACATTTAACATTTAACATTTAACATTTAACATTTAACATTTTTATTTATTTTAAACGAATATTTTTTGATAAATGT
>JAAFJK010000053.1 GCA_013298105.1 Cytophagales bacterium | reverse complement strand
TTCTTTTGCCCTGTTGCGCTTTTTTATTAAAAAAGCTATCTTGATTTCTTTTGCCCTGTTGCGCTTTTTTATTAAAAAAAGCTATCTTGATTTCTTTTGCCCTGTTGCGCTTTTTTATTAAAAAAAGCTATCTTTGCCAAAATATAACCACATGAAACTAATAGCAGACAGTGGCGGTACTAAGACCGAATGGAGGCTTGTCACGCCTGAAGGCACACAGACTACTTATTTTACGCAAGGCATCAATGCGTACTTTCATACGACAGATAGTATTTATCAGATTTTGAAGCCCGAACTTTTGGATAAATTGCCTGCGGAAGCATTGCCGACAGAGGTGTTTTTTTATGGGGCAGGTTGTTCCACTCCACTCAGGCAAGAAATCGTACAAGATGCGCTTGTGCGCCTTTTGCCTACAAGTACGATAGAAGTAGAACATGATATGTTGGGGGCTTGTAGGGCTTTGTGTGGAGATAGTGAGGGGATAGTTTGTATTATCGGCACAGGGAGCAATGCGTGTGTATATGATGGTACACAACTTGCGAGCGAGGAACGGAGCTTGGGTTATATACTGGGTGATGAGGGCAGTGGTGCGTATTTGGGAAAACAGTTAGTTACAGCTTTTTTACAAAATAGATTGTATCCGCCCATTGCGCGAGAGTTTGCAGAGCAGTTTCAAGTTACGCGGGCTACAGTGCTTGAGCGCGTGTATAGGAGTGAATATGCAAATAGGTATCTGGCACAATTTAGTCGTTTTTTCTTAGACCATCTGCATGACGAAGATTGTTATGCGATGGTTTTTGAGAGCTTTGCAGAGTTTATAGACAGGTATGTTTGCACCTTGCCTGCCTACCGCGCCTATACTATCAACTGTACGGGTTCGGTAGCATTTCATTATAGACAGGTGCTTGAGCGCGTACTTTGGGCAAAACGCATGAAGTTAGGTAAAGTCATCAATAGCCCGATTGATGGCTTAGTAACGTATCACACAGGGTTAGAAAATTGAAGATTTATTTCAACTTTTGATAAGTGTAAATTCAATGCGTCTATTTTGCGCCTTTCCTTCTGGCGAGGTATTAGGTACTACAGGCTTTGTAAGCCCTAAGCCTTCACTTTTGATGCGAGCAGGCTCTATTCCTTTTTGAATCAAATAATCAGCCACTGCTTTTGCTCTATTTTGTGAGAGTGTAAGGTTTTTTTGTGCTGTGCCATCACTGTCTGTATGTCCTATGATGTCTATTTTTACTTGCTTAGAAATCTTAAGATAGTTTACCAAATCATCTAAGTCTTTATAATATTCGGGGCGAATGTCGTATTTATCAAAATCAAAAAGGATATTTTTGTAAAAAGAGCCACCCAATTTGGTAAATCCGCCACTGTTGGTTTTGATAGAAGACAGATTTTCGCGGTCATCAAAGTAAGTTTGTACGAAGGTAGGCAAGTTCAGTTTGGCGGTCTTGCCTCCCAAGTCGATGCCTTTTTCTATGTATGCACAATCCTTGCCTGCCCTGTTTGGATATTGAATAATCCCAAGATACGGCTTTTCGTATATAGACACATAAATTTTGCCATCAGGCGCGAGCTGAAGACAGCCTGTCCAATCTTCGTTTTTGGCAATCAACGTTTTGCTTTTGATGATACTTTCTGATGTTCCCTTCCGCAAATCAAATTGATAGATTTCATGCTGTGCGCCTGCGGACACATAGAGTTTAGTGTTGTCAGACGAAAATTCTAAACCATACATAAGCGAAGTTTCTGGCTCAAACTCAATCAAGACAGGGTTTTGGATTTTTCCTGTAGCGTTATCAAAGTCAAAAATTTCTGCATAGCCTATCGTTTTGATGACCAATGCAAGTTTTTTGCCATTAGGAGATACTTTCATACAGCCGATAGTATTGCCTGGATTTCCCTCATGTATAGAGCCAGTAATACTTTCTACAGGCTTGTTTTCAAAGCCATTTTCAGTCAGCAAGTAGGCTTGAAACTTATCTGAGTTCCATGCATGGGAGATTATCCACACATCTTTTCCATTTGCGTGTGTTACGGCAGTTATTTTTTCGGTTGTGGGTGTGGTGATGGGAATATTTTTTTCTATCACTGCGCCCAATCCATTCGCTTCAGACATATCCACGATTGAATAGCACAACCCGTGTGCGCCCGCTTCGGCATCTACTGTAAAAACGTAGTATTTATTTTTATTTTTGGGCAATGCCACGATGACCCCCGATTGGGTAGCTGAAGGATTGCCATGCAAATCCACCCCCCTGTCCATGAGGTCGTGTTTTTTGTTCCAAACTTTGATACCATCAGTATAAAATAGCAGGTTGCCTTTGTCGTCAGAGATAGATGTTCCGCCTTCAGTATTTTGCATCTGTCCATCAAGCAAGGGTACAGGGGGCGTTTGACGAAAATCAAGCCCAGCCTGATTGCCAAAGTACCAGATAGCCGCTTCGGGCTGGGCGTAGGCAAGGGCAGGAAAGCACAATATAAAGTACAGTAAGATAAAAGTTTTTTGCATTTTTGGATAAATGTTTAAGACATAACGGAAATTTTGAGAAAATAGATAAAAAGAGTTCTTAAAAAAAAATTAACCATGCGCACATGGCTAATACCTCCTATACTGCAACTGCACTAAGCCTGTATCAAAAGATTTCGCACTTACAAGCTGGAGAGGCAAATCTGTCCTTCCATTTTTGAATAACGTGATGCCACTTCCCAAAAGTATCGGAATGATAGAAATATAAAACTCATCTATCAAGTCTGCCAATAGCAACGCATGGATAGTATGCGCTCCACCATCTATAAAAATATCCTTGCCTGCCCGCTGCTTAAGCTCGGCTATGAGGGTAGGCAAGGGCTGAGTATAGAAATAAGGCGATCGGGTAGTGGGGCGCGGTGTGCGTGTATAGACATAACATTCCTTGTCTGTATGAGGCAAATGTCCCATATCAAGTACAGTTTGATAGGTTTTATTGCCCAAGACTACAGTATCAATCTCTGCCATAAAAGAAGTATACCCATAGTCTTCGCCTTCTTTTTCTACTATGGAGAGAAAAGAAAGGTCGTCATCTTCTGTGGCGATATATCCATCGAGGCTGGTGGCAATATATACGATTACTTTGCGCATAGTACATAAAAATAAGCCTCACTCGGTAAGAAGTGAGGTAGGTGTAGGTGTATTTGACTTTCTTAAGCACCTATGCTGTCTGATACAGTGAGGCGTTTGCGCCCTTTTTTGCGACGAGCGGCTAATACGCGGCGACCATTTTTGGTAGCCATGCGCTCACGGAAGCCATGTTTATTTCTACGTTTACGATTCGAGGGTTGATAGGTTCTTTTCATTTCAATACGTTTTTAGGACTGCAAAAGTAAAAACTATATTTGAGATTGCCAAATATTTCTTAAAAAAAACACTATTTTCCCCTTGAATACTACATAAAACCCATGATAGCCGCCGCTATAGAGCCAATCGTAGCAAACCAAGCACTTTGGTTGGCTTTGCTGTAGTCCATATCAGAAAAGCCTTTCCACGTGCCACGCATCTGAATCAGGCTGAATATAAAAGATACACCTCCCAATACATCCCACAGTCCAAAAGAAGCAAGGGACATGACAAGGCTTGCCAGATAGCCCACAGAAGCAAGGCTGAATACGCCCGAATGGGTAAGGATACTTTTGCGAGTGATTGAATGTTGGTCGCTCATAATAAAAATGTGGATATGTTTTTTAATGCCCAAAAATATACTTTTTTATCTATTTTTCCAAATTATAAGCATAAAAAGTCTATAAACCTTTGAATATGGTGTTTTGGTTGCCTGACAATTTTTGTGGAAAAACATTTTTTGAGCAAGTTTGGATTTAAGAAACGCCTTTTTTGCTCAATAGGATAGGGTTTTAAACTAAACCCTATCCTATTGAGCAAAAAAACTACCACAAAAATTGTCAGAGAACCGTTATTTTTTACTCGTTCCTAATGAAAAACCAATTCTTCAAGGACTGTATTGCCTGTGTGCAGGTTTAGTTTTTGTAGAATGAATGTTTTGCGCATCATCAGCTCACTTTTTAAGGCGGCAGATTCCAACGAAACATAGACTGTATTGCCTTTTACTTGTAAGTTTTGGGTACGCCTCGATACACTGTCGCCCAGAATGGTGCGCCACGCGTCTTTCAAATCTAAAACCGTAAACTGAGCTTGTAATTGATAGTGCGAGATAAGGTCTTGAATAGCTTGCTCCGAAGTGCTGACTTCTTGCTGACGACCTTTTTTGAGCTTATTTTTCTCAAATTCGTATTTGTAACTTTTCATAGTGTTGCAGAATATAAATACGAAGTTCGTGCATTTTTTTGACAATTCCAAATATAAAATGATAATTTTTTGAAATTATTTTTAATATTTTGGCTGTCAATGAGTTAAAAATTATCTTTCCCTCAGATAATACATCAAAAATGCAAAACCAAACAAGCTATGTAAAACTCCTGCAAGATAGGGTTCGCTTGAGTTCATGGGGTTCAAGATTTGTGCCAAAGCTACGCCTGTATGAAAAGTAGCCAAGGCAGGCAAGGCAACAAGTAGCACCTTCCTATCTGGATAGTGCCACCACGTTTGAAAGCCCAAAACTGTCATAGCGAGTGCGGCATAGCCATACATACGCGCTACGTATAGCCCAGCAGGAGGCAAGTTATGAAAAAAGCGAACAGGTATGCTTTCGGGAGAAATCAGAAAAAGCAGTCCAAATATCAGCTCAATCCCACAATGGAGTAACAAGATTTTTGCTAACATTTATTTTAAGACAATCATTTGTGAGGGATTTTTTATTTGGGGAGCGTCTTTGAAAAGCTCTATTTTGCCATAGACCAGCACAGTTTTATCCTTGAGGGAGGAAAGGTTGAGGTCGTATTTTTCGCGCATATCGCCTATGACTACTACCGTAAAGACATGATTCGGATAAGGTGCGCCTACATTGATATAGTGTGGTTTGCCTTCTTCGCGGGCTTCGCGTGTACCTTTCACTTCGCATTTTACCCAAATAGACTTGCCTACATATTCTCGAGCTTCTTTGGCATTTATGGTGTCTTTGGGCGCCACTTGCGCGGTTTTCTCAGTTTTGGGGGCTGTTTCGGTTTGGGTAGGCAAGGTTATTTTTTCGGGATTTCGGATTTCGGGTTTTTCTTTATACATAGCGATTTTGCCGAATACGCGGACAGTTTTCCCTTGCAGGGAGGCAAGGTCAGTGCCATATTTTTGTTTGAAATCGCCTGTGCATGAGATAGTCAGGATTTGATTGGGGAACTTGCCTCCCACATTCAAATAGTGGGACTTGCCTGCCTCTTTTGCCTCTCGAACGCCCTGTATATCACAGATTACCCAAACGGTTTTGCCTACATACTTGCCTGCCTCTTGTGCGCTGATGGCTTCTTCTTGTGCCAGTGCTACTTGGAAAAGACAGAAAAAACAGCCTAAAAATATGATTGCTTTCATCACGTTAAAATTAAAATCTTGCAAAGCTATGACAAAAATCTGAAAAAATATAACTAACTTACCTCCCTTTCCGTTTAAAGTTATATGAATCCTAAAATTATTCGTTTGTTAGCCCTTTGTGCTGTACCTGTGGTATATTTGATTTTGCGCCCTTATATGAGCGTATGGGCAGAGGATTGGGAATGGGCAGTCCTGATAGTGGGTGTGTTTTTGCTTGGGCTGGAGGTTTTTATTATTCCCGGTTTTGGGATAGCGGGCATTGTGGCATTTGCTTTTATGTATGTGGGGCTGGTGTGTATGATGCTGAACAATAAAGGAACGGACTTTTCGAGCATCACAAGCGCGGAACTTGTACGGGCTTTGATAATTGGTGGATTGTTGCTGGGTGTCGTATTGATAGGGTTACTTGCCTGCGTGCCGAGTATTTTGCATAGCTCAAATTTCCAAAATATGGCACATAACAGTACGCTACACAAAGCAGACGAGTTCGCATCTCTGCAAGACCTGCCCAAAATGGTAGGCAAGTCGGGAGTAGCTGAAACTATATTGCGCCCAAGCGGAAAAATACGCCTTGAGAATAAAATTTTTGATGCCACTACACTGGGCGACTTCATCGAAAAAGGGGAAGCAATCACTGTCATAGCTCAAGATGGCTCTGCGCTTCGTGTCAAAAAAAACGTATAAGGCATGAAGTTTTTGGTTATTTTACCTGTTCGATTTTATCAATGGTTCATCTCGCCGCTTCTGCCCAAAAGCTGTAGGTACTCGCCTACCTGTTCGCAATATATGGTAGAGGCTGTCCAAAAATATGGCATTTTCAAAGGCACATGGCTTGGTTTGAAGCGTATTGCAAGATGCCACCCGCGCGGAGGCTGTGGACATGACCCTGTGCCGTAGGTTTGAAGTGAGGGGTATAAAAAATATAAGTTTTTCGAAAATTATTACGGAATTAAGTCGCATAGCGAGTTTCCAACTCACCACTTCACGCTACAGTTTTTCCTCTACCATAACTTTTGAAGAATCTTTTTCCATAGACGATTTGCAGGCAAGGTTTTAAAAAAATCCCTCAGACTATACAATTTTGAATTTGTTTGAAAAATAACCTTTGGTGGGACACCAAACGTGGTAAAAACAGTGTTTGGTGTCCCACCAAACACTTACAGGTTTTAAAACAATCCATATTTTATATGAAAAAATCTCCTTATTTTACTGAAGAGCATCATATTCTCCGCAAAACTTTGCAAGATTTCTTTGCCAAAGAAGTCTTGCCTTATGTGAACGAATGGGAAGAAAACCGCCAAATCCCGCGCAGTATCTGGGAAAAAATGGGCGAAATGGGCTATCTCGGCTTGTGCCACGAAGAACGTTATGGTGGCTCTGAAATTGACTTCTTCTGCTCTGTAGTCTTTTTGGAAGAATTGGGTAAAACCAACGCAGGCTTCAATACCGCCATAAGCGTACACGCTTATATGGCTACCAATCACATAGCGCGGGCAGGAAGCGACTATCTGAAGGAAAAATATTTGCGTCCCGCCATCGCAGGCAAGCTCATCTCTGCCCTTGCCATCTCTGAACCCGAAGCTGGCTCTGACGTGCAGGCTATCCGCACCACTGCCAAACGCGATGGCGACCATTATATCATCAATGGCGCAAAGACGTGGATAACCAACGGCACGTATTGCGACTTTTATGAAGTAGCCGTAAAAACGGATAAAGGCATTTCGCTCATCATTGTAGAAGGCGAGCAAGCAGGCGTAACACGCACCAAACTCAACAAAATGGGACTGCATAGCTCCGATACTGCCGAGATTGCGTTTCAAGATGTGCGTGTACCTGTAGCAAATTTGATAGGGGAGGAAGGCAAGGGCTTTTATTATATCATGGATAGTTTTCAGCTCGAAAGACTCGCGGCGGCTATCATGTCTGTAGGCGGTATGGATTGGGCAATGGCACAAACTCTCGAATACATGGCGCAACGCCAGACTTTTGGGCGCACCATC
>JAAFJK010000552.1 GCA_013298105.1 Cytophagales bacterium | reverse complement strand
AAAGAGCCTATGAAATAAGGGTCTGGAAATTGAGACCTGCCCAACCAATTATTAGCAGTTACACCCACATTAGCAGGATTGAAGTTGAAAGCGGTGTTTTGTGCTACTTGTATGCCATTGATGTACATAGTAGCTGTAGTGCCTGAAAGTGTAACCGCTATATGCGACCAAGTATTTAATGCAAGAGCAGTGGAGGACACTAATGTATAAGGAGTGGAGCCTATGAGTATTTGAAAACGTGGAGTGTTAGTGGTACCTTCAGACGAGGTTAAAAACATAGTATTCGTTTGTCCACTTCCAAAATCGAATATACGCATCCAATTTGTTGCTGCATTAGGATACACCCAAGTTTCAATAGTACAAGCAGTTGCAGAACTTAGAGGGTTATTGGGAATATACATATATTGAGATGAGCCTCCCAAACTCAGCATATTGCCACGTACCGCGCTTGCTACAGCAGTAATGTTTGCTGTTAAGCCTGTAGGTTGCGAAAGAGTGTAGTTTCCTGCCGCAGTGCCACCCAAAGTATAGCCTGTTACACTTACCGCAATGCCTGTACCTACAGCAGAGGAGGCGAAAGTAGCTACAGGAGTTCCGCTCAAAGTTACGTTATCGCTACCAACAATACCATTTAAAGTGGCTGTTCCTGAAAGAGTGGCATTGGTATTGCCATCAAAAGGTTTGTTGTTGGCAGTTACGCCTGTGATAGTCAAGCCCTTAGCAGACACTGTACTGGCAACTGTTGCTACATTGACACTTGTTGCACCTGTACTTGACAAAACAATGTTACCACTGTAGGTATTAGGCGTTGCTGTTGCTGCAAGGCGAACATACACAGGTGTAGAAGCGATAGTTCCTGCACTACCTACTGTAATGCTACCTGCAAAGCCTGAACCTGTGCTGAGCGAAACCTCAAAGCCTGTAGGCGCAGTAACAGTAATACCTGCGGTCATATTAGCACCCGATACGCTAAAACTTGTATTGGCAGAGGCTGTACCATAAGTAGTATTGACTGCTGAAAGTGTGCCTGAACTAATAATAGCAGGAGAAAGATTTGCTACCGCAAACTCTCCAAAACTTGTAAGAGGAGGAGAAACATTGAACGCAACAACTTTAGTAGTATTGTTAGCAGATGTACCTGTGCCTACTTCAGTTCCCCAAGTGCCTCCTGAGTTAGTTGTGCGGTCATAAAGTTTTATATTGGAAGGGGTGCTAACATCTGTAGCACCAATAACATCACCCGTAGGCAAGGTAAAATTCATTTGGTTATAGCTGAAAGTTTGTGTACCAAATTGACGTATTACCCAATAACTTGCGGCAGTGCCAATGGCAGAAACGTTGTTCAAAGGCGTTTCATTCAAGCGATAAGCCACCACCTCATCATTAGTGGCAGGCGAAGAAGCGGTAGTAAAGTTGATGCTTACATTCCCAAAATTTTGATTACTTGCCCCTGCGGGAATAGTCAGGCGAGTTGAGGTGCCTTGCGCTACAGAAACTGTAGAAGCAACACGACTTGCGCTATTTATCAATTGACCATTGTTAGCTGATACAAAATCCACCGCATCGCCTGAAGCTTCGTTGAATTGATAATAAGCCACTAAGCCAGTTTGCGCCCCTGAAAGCGCAAGGTGCATATTTTCGCGTATTTGGGCTTGAGTGCGGGCTACATTCCAAATACGAAATTCATCTAAAAAACCATTGAAATAAGGGTCTGGAAATTGAGACCTACCTAACCAATTTTGATTAGTCGAACCTACATTAGCAGGATTGAAGTTGAAAGCGGTGTTTTGTGCTACTTGTATGCCATTGATGTACATAGTAGCTGTAGTGCCTGAAAGTGTAACCGCTATATGCGACCAAGTATTTAATGCAAGAGTAGTAGAGGACACTAATGTATGAGGAGTAGAACCTATGAGTATTTGAAAACGTGGAGTGTTAGTGGTACCTTCAGACGAGGTTAAAAACATAGTATTCGTCTGTCCAGTTCCAAAATCGAATATGCGCTGCCAATTTGTTCCAACAGTAGGATACACCCAAGTTTCAATCGTACAAGCAGTTGCAGAACTTAGAGGGTTATTGGGAATAAACATATATTGAGGTGAGCCTCCCAAACTCAACATATTGCCCCTTACACTGCTTTGTGCTTTTGCAGTAAACGTCAGCAAAAACATTATCATGAGGCTCAAGCCCAAGGCGAGCCATTTTTGTTTTGTACTTGTTTCCATATTTTTTGAATTTTTAAAGTTAATTCGTGCTTCAAAATTATATATAAAAAAAATACGGTTTCAAAAAATACGACAAACGGCATTATAGTGGTATGAACTGCATTATAGCGGTATGAACGGAAAAACGCGCCTCTCGCCCTTGCCTGCGGAGTATCGTGGTGTGGGTGATGTGTTTTTTTGTATTATTTTTGCGCTTGTATTGACCCTTACTTAGATAAACAATATGAAAATCCTTGCAGTAGAAGACGAACCCCTCTTTGCAGACGCGCTCTTGATGATGCTCGATGAATTGGGCTATGACCAAGTGCAAATAGCCGATAATGCTACAGACGCGCTACGCCTTTTTGTGGCTTTTGCACCTGACATTGTGCTGATGGATATCAAGATAAAAGGCAATCAAGACGGCATAGAAGTAGCCGAGAGTATGCAGGCAGGCAAGAATATTGTACCTATTATTTTTATGACTTCTGTAAAAGATAAAGACACCTTTGAACGTGCCAAACAGACTAACCCTATAGGCTATCTTATCAAGCCTTTTGATGAGGAAACTTTAGAAAGAAATATAGAGTTGGCTATCTACAAACACCACAAGGCAACTTGGGATACAGAACTTTTTACTACTTGGAACAATGATGTGCTGGCTGAAGATAGTCTTTTTGTCAAAAATAAGCAACGTCTTGAACGCATTTATATCCGCGATATAGTCCATGTGGTAGCAGATGCCAAGTACATTGAACTGCACATGAAAGGCGGAAAAGTGTTGGCGAGTGTATCTATGAATGATTTGTTGAACAAACTCCCTACCCAACACTTTGTGCGCATCAAACGCAATCAAATCATCAATACACAATACATTGAAAACATTGACCTTAAGGCGGGTATTGTTTTGATGAGTACAGGCGAGGAGGCAAGCATAGGCAGAAGCTACCGCGAGGAGTTTTTGAATAGGCTTAAGATTGTGTGAGAAGGGTGGAAAGGTGGAAGGGTGGAGAGGGTGGAAAGGTAGAAGGGTAGAGATTTGCACTCTACATGACAATTTTTGTGACTCCCCTCCTTTTAAGGAGGGGAACACATGACCATATCTTTTTACTGTTAAAATGAGTGTAAGTGATTTATTTTCAGTGATTTAAAAAATTTGGTTCTTCAAAAGTTATTGCGGGCTTTATAAAAACTCACAGGGTAGCTATTCTGTTAAGAATCCCTTGTCAGTATTTTGCGCGGTGCTAAAGGGACAGGAGATGCTTACAGCATGGCTCATTCTCTGACTGTTTCCGCAATAACTTTCGAAGAACCAAAAATTTTCATGTAGAGTGGGATATTTGTTAAAATTATTCTTTTAACCCTTTTACCCTTCCACCCTTTTACCCTTCCACCCTTTTACCCCTCCACCCTTCCCCCTTCCAGCCCCTCAAGCCTAAACGTTGTGCCTTTGCCCACTTCGCTTTCACAGGTAAGATTTGCACCAATTTGTTGCGCCAATTCATAGCAAAGTTGTAGCCCAATGCCTACTCCTTTTTCGCCTCGAACCCCTGCCTCGCTTTGGAGGTGGAGGTTATCAAACAGGTGCGCAAGTTTTTCGGATGCTATGCCTACCCCCGTATCTGTTACGGAAATCACGCCTTGCCTGCCCTGCTCGCTGAAAGCTACCGTTATCTTGCCTGCCTCTGGCGTAAATTTGAGGGCATTGCTCAAAAGATTGCGCAAAATGGTTTGCAGGGCTTGGTAATCTGTACAAAGAACAACATTCTCGCCTACCCAATTTTCGAGTCTAACTTGTTGGTTTTCAGCTATCCATTCAAAGTGAGAAAGGCTGTGCGCCACTGCTTCGTGGAGGCGTATATTTTCAGGGTGTAATCTCACTGCCTGCTTTTGCACAACCGCCCATTGCAAAAGATTGTTCAGCAAAGCATTGAGGTTGCCACTGGCATTTTCTATTTTTTGCCCCAACTCTTGCAATTTTTCAGGTTGATTTTTGCGTACTAAATGCTGTATCTGTTTATTCAAGGTTTGGAACGCGACCATCGGGCTTCGCAAGTCGTGGGCAATGATAGCAAAAAGCTGGTCTTTGGTTTTGTTGGCAGTGTCTAATGCTTGTGCTTGTATTTCCAAAAAATCTTTTTGGGTATTCAGTTCTTCTTGTTGCTCTTGTAGCAAAGCGTTGGTTTTGGCTTGCCTACGGTTATGCCTGAATAGCACAAAAGCAAGGGCAATGACTGATACAGTTACCAACACTACCAAGTACAAAATCCAACGTTCTGCATCTTTTTGTTTTTGAAGGCTTTGAAATTCTTGTTCCTTGAATTTTACCTTGTATTTGGTTTGGATTTCTTCAAAGTCTTTTTTGTAGTTTACTTCGTTATTTCGCTTCGATATTTCAAGGTATTTGTTATTGGCTTTTACTGCTTTTTCGTATTGTTCAGTAGCACTATAAAAAAAATAAAATTCTTGGTAAATCTTGGCAGTATCAATTTGACTATCCAATTTTGAAGGTGCTAATGGGGTTGTGATGAGTCGTTCAAGGCTATCTAAACAAGCTTTTGCTTCGGTGTAGTTCTTTTGTTTGGTATAAGTACGTACCATGTGTGTATATGCCCCTACCACACTGCCATAATTGGTTGCTTGCAGGCTATATTTCACGTCAATCAAAAGATATTCACGCCATTTTTCTAAGTTGTTTTGCAACAGGTACAGTTTAGACATATTGCCATGAGCCATACCTATCCATGCTTGATCATGGGTAGCTTTTGCCGCTTGAATAGCTTTTTGATAATACGCTTCTGCACGCACAAAGTCAGGTTTTTCTAATCGTTCTACATAAATTTGGGCTATCACACAATACAAGTTAGGCAAAGAAACTGCTCGCATATTTTGCATATGTTCTTTCAGTTCAGGGTCATTAATGAGTGCTTCTAATACATGAAAGTGCGTCAATACTTCTTTAAATTTGGATTGATTTGCTAAATCGCACAGCACAGCATGAGTAGCATCAAACAAAACTTCTTTATCCTTGTATTGCTTGGCAAGTTCTAAGGCTTGAAAATAAAGTTCTGCCCCCTCAGCAGCAGAGTTACTGCGGCGGTTTTGCGCCCACATCACGGTAGCCAAAGGCAAAAGAGGTGCTAATTGTTTGTTTTGTGTAACTTGTTGGTGTATGAAAGCAAACTTTTGATACACATACTCGTGTATAAGAAGCATAGCCTTTGTATTGACAAAAGAGTAAATCTTTTTCATCTGCGCCCGCTTTTCTTTCAAAGTGCTTGCTTGCTCAAACTTTTGGACACATTGGTCTAATTCCTTCTTGTAATCACCTGCAGTTTGGGCTTGTAACAGGCAAGGCATTAAACACACCCAAAGCAATAAAGAGTGCTGGATTGATTTCATGTTTTGGTGGAGCAATATTGGCTTGAGGCAAAATTAGCAAAAAATAACAAAAAAGCCAACGACTCACAATATCCTGATAACTGCAGAAAATCTTTTATTGGTGTTTCAGATACTAAAGAAAATCTGTGAAAACCGTAACTTTTCTTTTTAGGTAGCAATACCAAGTATGATGAATGTGTAAGACAGGATTTCAGGATTAACAAATTCGGTTCTTCGAAAGTTATTGCGGAATATTCTGTAGAACAGGCTTCCAGCCTGTTTATTATTTGAAACAACAGGCTGGAAGCCTGTTCTACAGTTTTGCCTGCGCAATAATTTTTTAAGAACCCTAAAAAGAAAAGTGTCGAATTTTAAGACACTTTTCTCTTTAGGATGCAATAGGAATTTAGCCATTCTGTAAGAATCCCTTGTCAGTATTTTGCGCGGTGCTAAAGGGACAGGAGATGCTTACAGCATCACTACTCCTGTATCATTTGCCTCCTAAAAAGGGTTCTTCGAAAGTTATTGCGGAATATTCTGTAGAACAGGCTTCCAGCCTGTTTATTATTTGAAACAACAGGCTGGAAGCCTGTTCTACAGTTTTGCCTGCGCAATAATTTTTTAAGAACCCTAAAAAGAAAAGTGTCGAATTTTAACCAAGCACTTCAAACAGGCGCGAGTTTGTAAGAACCCGCATTTTTTTTTTGTAGAAATCGTTTGTATAAGCTAATTTTGCAAAAAATATATGGATATGAAAATACAGCCTTTCCGCGCTTGGCGTTACAACGAATTTCTCAGAACTCAACTACCCGAACTTACCGCCCCGCTAAGCGAAACAAACCTGCAACAAAAACAGGCTTACTTTTATCAACAGCCGTTTCATTATTTTCATATCTCTGCCCCTATAGATGTGCCACCTTATCACAATCCACAACGCAGAGTTGAAAACTGGAAGCTCGATAAAGTCGTTTTGCAAGATAAACTGCCTGCCATTTATGCCTATTCACAAACTTATACCTTGCACAAAGAGCCTACTGTCTATACACAGATAGGTGTCGTATGTTTGATAGAATCCACAGATTATGCCCAAAAACAGGTCTTGCCCCACGAGAATACTATCTCCAAAGCCGTAAAGCATCGTCAAGAACTTCTCGAAGCCACACACTTGCATACAGTTCCTACACACTTGCTTTATACAGATATCACCTTGCATTTGGATAAATACTTGCATGAAGCCTTGCTGCACCCTATGTACGAAATTACGGATAAACACGACACGATACACAGGCTCGCGGCTATCCATGACCGCAAAATTATAGACCTTTTTGCATCACAATTAGCTGAAAAACAACTTATCATAGCTGATGGGCATCATAGATACGAAAGTTCCGTAGCCTACAAAAATGCCCAACAAACGCCCACAGAAGAGGCGGGCTACCATTTGGCATGGCTGACAAATACGGCATCTTATCCATTGGGTATCTTGCCTACCCACCGCTTAGCCAAAAAACTAACTAATTTTGATAGTACACATTTTTTGAGTGCTTTGCAGGCAGATTTTGAAGTCTTGCCTACCACTCGCCACGAAGAGCGCGGATTAGCTCCTACCGAAAATCTATGGACGTTTTTGCTTATTTTGCCTGAAGGCGATTATTTGTTGTGCTTAAAGCCTGAAGCATTTGCAAACTCTACTCAAGAGGCACCCGAAGTTATCAAACGTTTGGACTTAAGTGTGATGCACCATTTTATTTTTGAAAAACACTTTAACCTGCAAGGCGAACGTCAATATGAGCATATTGACTATACGCAGTACGTTTCGCAAGCCTACAAAGAAGTAATGAGTGGAGAAGCAAATTTTGCCTTGCTTACGCGCAGGATAACCTTTGCAGAGATAGAGGCAGTCTGTCAAGCAGGACATACCATGCCCGCAAAAGCTACTTACTTTTTCCCAAAAGTTTTGGGAGGTATGGTATTCGCACAAGTTTGAGGAAGATTACTTATCACTACTCCACTTTGTAGTGTTCAAAAGGTGTATGATGTCTTGCTTGATATACTCGATGATGGGTGCGAGTGAATCGTTTTTGGTGGCAGTACGAAAATACAACGCCCCTCGCAACGCATTTTGGGTAGAGTCCGTAATCCAAAACTGAAATTGACTTGGTACTTCTCCCTCCAACTCGGCTACAGTGGCATATTTACCCAAAGGTGTTTTGATGTGTGCATCTTGGATAGAAGTTGCCTTAATCATGTGCTTGTTCATGAGCTTATTCGAGTCGTCTATAAAGTCTCTGAGGTCTTTTTTGCCCTTCAGTGCGCGGTAGGTAAGTTGTACGTTTGCCTTGAACTTAGGATAAATAATGTATATCCAATGCGGCTTTGAGATGCTCGAAGAATCTGGACGAATGTGGCTATACTTTGAGTATTCAAAAGTATAGGGGTGTTTTGCCTCTATAGCTTGGTAGGCAGGCAAGGGCAAATCAATTCGATTGTAGCCCTTTGGCTTTGGTACATATTCGGCTTCGCCACAGCTCCATAGCAGGCAGGCAAGGACACAGACAGATAAAATGCGCATATTTTTGATTTACGTTTTTTGATTTACGATTGACGATTTTTGATTTACGATTTAGCTGTTGATTATTCCTTACAATAGATTTACTTGCCGTTGCCTTTGTCTCACAGGCAACTCATTTTTTAATGTATTTTTTGGTTCGTGTCTCCACGAACGACACAAAAAAACTCCCCTTTGGGGCTGGGGGGCTAAATTAAAAATGCGCCCTATATGCAGTTCTATTTTTCAAAAAAGGCTCGGGAGTCATATTCAGCCACGAGAGGGCAGAACCTCCCAAAAGTTTTGCTTTGGTAGTAGGTGAAAGGTCTGCCATACTCTCTATCAATTTACCCGGTTGAAGCTCTCCAAGCGGAAAAGGATAGTCCGTCCCAAGTGCTAGCGTATCTTCGCCTATTACTTTTAGCAGATAACGCACCGCTTCGGGGTCATGTACTAAGGTATCGAGATAAAACTTGCCTATATAGTCGCGTGGATTTACATTGTTATCAATCGCACAAAGGTCAGGGCGCGTTTTGAACGCCTGTTCTATGCGTCCGATAGTCGCAGGAAAAGCCCCACCCCCATGCGCAAACGCCACTCTTAGTTTAGGCAATCGTTCAAAAACACCACCAAAAATCATAGAACATATCGCAAGCGAAGTTTCGGCAGGCATACCTATCAGCCAAGGCAGAAAGTATTTGGGCATTTTTTCCTGCCCCATCATATCCCAAGGGTGGACAAAAACCGCCGCCCCTAAATCTTGTGCCGCTTCAAAAAACGGAAAAAGAGCCTCATCAGAAAGATTCCAACTATTGACGTGGCTACCGATTTCTACTCCAGCAAGTCCAAGCTGTTTTACGCACCTTTCAAGTTCTGCGATGGCGAGGTCAGGCGACTGCATAGGCACAGTACCCAAGCCAATGAATCTATCAGGATAGCGTTGGCAAATCTCGGCAATGTGGTCATTCAAAAATTGTGAAACCTCCAGACAATCCGCAGGCTTTGCCCAATAACTGAACATCACAGGGATAGTAGAAAGTACCTGTACATCTACCTGAAAGCCGTCACATTCGCGGAGGCGCGTTTCGGCAGACCAGCAGTTGTCTTGAATTTCTCTAAAAAACTTGCCATCTATCATCATACGTGCGTTGCAGGGCTGATGATGGTCGAGTGTTACAAAGCCTCCATACCCAAATTTCTCACGAAATTGAGGGGTTTTTTCGGGGATAATGTGGGTATGTATGTCTATTTTGAGGCACATGAGAGGTTTACGATTTACGATTTGGGATTTACGATTTACGATTTTTTTGATTTATGGTTTTTGATTTACGATTTGGGATTTATGATTTACGATTTTTTTTGATTTATGGTTTTTGATTTACGATTTTTTTGATTTACGATTTGGGATTTATGATTTATGATTTTTAATTTTTAGGAGAACTTACGCAATGTATCGCAAACATTTTGGTTTGCGCGCCAACACATTTCAATTAACTACGGCACACAAACAAGAATGTTTGTGTTACAAATTGCCTCTGCAGTTTACATTTGTAAATATTTGATTACGACTGTTATCAATCATAAATCCCAAATCCCAAATCAAAAATCGTCAATCTACTTCCAGTCCTTTATTACGCATTTTTACGAACTCTGTATAACGCCTATAGACGGCTATGCTGAATCCGAGCATCACGATAAGCGTACCCAGCCAAAGGATATTGATAAGCGGTTTTTCGACTGCTTTCAAGACGATATAGTCGCGTGCGCCCTGAAAAATCTCAAATGTGAATTTGCCCTTTTCAGGATTTATCTTGGTAAGGGCTATTTTTATACCCAACTCGGCTACTACATCAGGAATAGAACCCGTTTGGCGGTCTTTTATCAAAAAGATGGGTTTGGCAATATAGGTTTGATTTTTGCCCAAAATGCGAATCTGGACGCGAATACCAATGTCTTCTTGAGTGGGGTGTTGCCCCTTGTCCAAAAACATCATCAGTTCTTCTTGAGGCAATGGCTTCACGTCCTCAAATATCGCCACCATATCATTGATAAACAGTGTATCGCCCTTGCCTACCGTTACGTCCTCTTTTTTCGTCCATTGTTTTTCTTTTTCAGGGTCAGGAATAGAAGAAACGTGCGTATAAAGGTCAGCCCCCCACCGCCTCAAAATATCTGGAGAGGCAAGTAATCCACCCATCGCAGGATTCACTTGCGCACGCGGGTAGAGCGAAAAGACCTTGCCTGCCCTGTCGCGGTACTCCACCCTGTAGAACGTATTTTCGGGGTAAATCGTTACAGAATCGCCTTTTTTGAAATACGTTTTGCCCTCGTAGGCAAGGGCTTCAGTCGCTATGGGTTTGCGGATATTGGGGGTAGCTTGGAGGGACGTTTTTTTGATGTAGTGCGGAAAACCGACCGCCTCCACGTAGTCGCCCTTGTAGGAAAGTTTATATTCGCGCATATCTACTGTTTCATTGAACCAAAGCAATAGATTGTCTTCGTTTTCTTTGTCAAAACGCTTTTTCTGTTCCAGCGTTTCGGCATTTTTGGGGTCAAAAATCAACTTCCCTGAAAGATTTTTGGAAACAACATCAGAATAACCCGAAGAAAACAAAATTCCTATCAGCATCATGCCCATACCTATATGCGAAACCGCACCTCCCGCAAGTTTAAAAGTCTTTTGGCTAAATAAATTTATCAAAATAAAGCTATTCGCGACTATAGTATATATCGAAGCCGTAAGCAAGATAATATACTGAATATCCTGCATTCGCTGTAGGCTTATCCAGACTGCGGAGGCAAGGAGTGTGATAATGATAGGTAACGTGAGGGATTTTTGCAAAGAGGCTTTGTCCATCTTTTTCCACCAAAAAAACTGCCCTGTACCCGAAAGCAACGCTATAAAAATAGCCCCCCAAAGCTGAAACTTCGTATAATGCGCTATCTGGTCGGCAGGCAAGCTGAGGGTAGATACAAAGCCAAAACTCTCGATGATTGCCCTGAATACAGGAATAGAAGTCGTAAAAATTACTTGAAAAGCCGCCAAACACAACACCGTAGAACCCATAAAGAGCCAAAACTCACGCGAATATACTGTTAGTTCGTGGGCAGTTTTTGGAATCTCACGCCAACGCCAAACTACCAAAAATATCGCTGTACCTACAAAAGCAAGCAAATACACCAAAAGTTGCCCTGAAAGCCCCAAATCTGTAAATGAATGGACAGAGGCATTGCCCAAAATCCCACTTCGAGTCAGAAAGGTAGAGTACAAAATAAGCAGGAAAGTGCTGATAACCAATAGCATAGAGGCAGTAAGCGCGGAGCTACTTTTGCGGTACGCAATCATAGTGTGGATACTCGCTACCAAGACCAGCCAAGGTACATAGACTGCATTCTCGACAGGGTCCCAGTTCCAATAACCCCCAAAATTCAGTGTTTCATAAGCCCAATATCCGCCCATCAGAATTCCCAAACCCAACACCGCGCCTCCCACCAAAGCCCAAGGCAAAGCAGGGCGCACCCATTCGCGGTATTGCTTCAGCCAAAGTCCCGCCAAACAATACGCAAAAGGAATCAGCGTAAGCGCGAAACCCAAAAACAGCGTGGGGGGGTGAATAACCATCCAATAATTTTGCAAAAGCGCGTTCAAACCACGTCCATCAGGCGGGACAAAATTAGGATTGTAAGTGGGCGAGCCAATTTGATAGACAGGAATATTCGCCATCGCATCACGCATGAGTATGAACGGGCTACTGCCCAACTTCAACTCAAAAAGGGCTACTCCCAAAATCATAGATACCAAAAATCCTTGTACTGCCATGACTATGGTCATCACAGATGTTTCCCAAAAACGATTTGTAAAAATGATTATGGTAGCCAAAATAGCGTGCCAAATCAGCCATAGTAAAAAACTACCTTCTTGTCCTTCCCAAAAGCACGAAATCATGTACTGCACAGGCAAGTTGCGGGAGGAGTGACTCCAAGCATAATGGTATTCGTAATATTGCCCCTGAATGATATAAAACAGTGTCCCAAAAACCGCCAAAAGTGCCACGCCATGTACCGCAAAAGCCATACGTGCAAAACGTTTCCAAGAGAGTTGGAGTTCAGGTTGATTTCTTTTTTGGGTAGCCCAAAAGTATGCAAAAGTCGCCACCCACGCGCTTACAAAAGCCGTAATGATGCTTAAATGTCCTATATTGCCAAGTGTTGTATTTATCATAATAGCTGATGCCTTTTACATCTAAGAAAATTTTGAAGGCAAATGTTTTAAGACTGCAAAGATAGCTTTTTTCTTGAAAAAAGCGCAACAGCGCAAAAGAACTTACTACAGCTTTTTTCTTGAAAAAAGCGCAACAGCGCAAAAGAACTTACTACAGCTTTTTTCTTGAAAAAAGCGCAACAGCGCAAAAGAACTTAAGACCTACTGGTCAGTCTTAGGAATGAAAATAAAATAACATAATAATTTCACTCACGCGAAGCCACGCTGTAAGCGTCTGTTGGTATTGCCTAACCGCGTAAAAGCTCGATAACAGACGCTTACAGCGTGGCTAAATATTCTCAAGTTATTTTCTACTCGTTCCTTAGTTAAATGTTCGTTTTTTTTCGGTTGGCAATCCGCTTGCGGTTGCGGGTCCGAAAAAAAGACCGCGAACAAATAAGAAAGACTGACCACTACCACACCAAACAACGATAAGATACAGGATTTTTCATGATACAAATATAACATTTTTCGTGTAATTTTGCAAAAGAAATAAACCCCCCAAGAAACCCCAAACCTCAGAGGGCAGTCCGTTTACCCGCAAACCCTTTACCTGTCCACCCCTTTACCTGTCCACCCTTCCACCTTTTTACCCTTCCACCTTTTTACCCTTCCACCTTTTTACCCTTCTACCCTTCCACCTTTCCCCATGTTAAAAGGATTTTTTAATGTACCTGCTCCGAAGAATGAACCCGTTTTGGGTTATGGTGCAGGCTCACCCGAGCGCAAAGCATTACAACAAGCTGTAGCTGAAGCACGCGCTCAAGTCTTGGATATTCCCATGTATATTGGAGGCGAAAAAGTACATACAGAGCGTAAATTACGCCTTTCGCCACCTTACGACCACAAGCACACCCTTGCACACTTCAGCGAAGGAGATGCCACCCACGTACACCAAGCCATTACTGCCGCCCTCAATGCACAACGCGATTGGGCAAATATGGGTTGGGAACACCGCGCCGCCATATTCCTGAAAGCGGCAGAACTGATAGCGGGACCTTACAGAGCCAAAATCAATGCGGCTACTATGTTGGGGCAGTCTAAAAATGCCCACCAAGCCGAAATTGATGCCTCTTGTGAGTTTATTGATTTCTTGCGCTTCAATGTGGCGTACATGACAGAAATCTATGCCCAACAGCCTGAATCAAGTTCAAGCACTTGGAATAGGGTAGAATACAGACCTTTAGAGGGTTTTGTGTTTGCGATTACGCCTTTCAACTTTACAGCTATAGCGGGCAACTTGCCTGCCGCCGCCGCACTGATGGGCAATGTAGTGGTCTGGAAACCAAACTATACACAGATTTATTCTGCTAATGTGATTATGGAAATTTTTGCAGAAGCGGGTTTGCCAGAAGGCGTTATCAATTTGATTTATGTAGATGGGGCAGTCGTAGGCGATATTGTATTCAAACACCCCGATTTTGCAGGTTTGCACTTCACAGGAAGCACAGGTGTTTTCAAACATCTTTGGAAAACGATTGGACAAAATATTGACATTTACAAATCTTATCCGCGCATAGTGGGCGAAACGGGAGGCAAGGACTTTGTAGTGGCGCATCCTTCCGCCAATCCGAAACAAGTTGCGACAGGACTTATTCGAGGCGCGTTTGAATTTCAAGGACAAAAATGTTCTGCCGCTTCACGTGCCTACTTGCCTGCCAACCTCTGGGCAGAGATAAAAGAAATTTTGCAAAAAGATATGGCGACCATCACGACAGGCTCGCCTGAAGACTTTACCAATTTTGTGAATGCAGTAATAGACGAAAAGGCGTTTGACAAAATAACAGGCTACATAGAAGACGCTCGCCAAACGGCAGGCGTGGAAATCCTTTGCGGAGGCAAGTATGACAAATCAGTGGGTTATTTCATTGAGCCTACTATTTTAGTAACAGAAAATCCCACCTCGCGGACTATGGTAGAAGAAATTTTTGGACCTGTTTTGACGATTTATATCTATCAGCCCGAATACTTCGAGGATACGCTTACACTTATAGACCAGACTTCGCCTTACGCGCTTACAGGTGCGATATTTTCTAATGACCGCTATGCTACAGAGTTGGCAGTGAATCGTTTATCGAATGCGGCAGGCAAT